>NZ_JACNAC010000067.1:0-33794 GCF_017349775.1 Pseudomonas sp. GW460-12-10-14-TSB1 | reverse complement strand
ACCGTCACCATGGCATTGCGCGGATCGCCATACTGGTTGATGCCATAGACAGTGTTGGTACCGATGCTCTGATAGTACTTCTTGTCGAAGACGTTATTGATGTTCAGGCGGATATCGACATGCTCCGAGGCTTTGTAGCTGGTCATCAGGTCGACCAGGGTGTAGGCCTCTTGTTCGATCCGGAATTTGCTCGACGTGTCGAAGAAGTTGGTGCCCTGGTTGTAGATGGTGTTCTGCCGATACACGCCGCCACCGATGGTCCAGCGATTGAGGTCGCCGGGCAGCTGGTAGGTGGTGAAGGCCTTGAACACATGGCGCGGGATATCGGTGTCGAACAGGGTACCTTCCTTGGTCGGGTCGGAGTCCTTGGTGTACTTGACCGAGGCGTAGGTGTAGCCGGCGCCCAGTTCCCAGCCCGGGGCCAGGGATCCGTTGATTTCCAGCTCGATACCTTCGCTGCGGACTTCGCCCGCGGCTTCATAGCAGACGTTCCCCGGAGGGCACTCATTGGGGTTCAGTTGCTTGGCGCGGTTTTCCTGGTCGATGCGGAAGATCGCCGCGCTGGCGTTCAGGGCACCGTCGAAGTACTCGCCCTTGATGCCCAGTTCGTAGTTCTTGCCTTCGATGGGTTTGATCGCGTTGTTGGAGGCGTCGAGTTCGGTCTGCGGCTTGAAGATGTCGGTGTAGCTGACATAGACCGAGTGATGCTCGTCCAGGTCATAGATCGCTCCGGCGTAGCGGGTCAGGTGACGCGTGACCTTGTTGGGCAGGCTGGAGGAGCTCGCTCTGCCGTTCCAGGTGGTGGTGACGTCGTATTCGTACCAGTCCAGGCGGCCGCCGAGGATGAGCTTGAGGTCATCGGCAAGGTTCAGGCGCGTGGTGACATAGGTGCCTTCCAGCTGGCTGGTGCGCTGCTGCGTCCAGGGGTTGGCGCTCATGTCCGGCTTGGGAATGCCGCTGGGGTTGTTCAGGTCGGTATGGGTCGCAAGGTCGATGGGCAAGCCCTTGCCGCTGAATGTCAGTTCGCGCTTGCTGGCGCCCACCACCAGTTCATGGGTGCGGCCGAACAGTGAGAACGGCCCGCTGACATAACCGTCGTAGCTGCTTTGCTTGTCCTTGTAGTCGTACCGGCCGATGTTCTGGCCGAACTCATCGTAGTTGTCGCCCATACGCTCAGGGATGGAACCGAGCATGCTCAGGTCGGACCAGCTCCTGCTGGCGGCCAGGAGCATTTTCCAGTTGTTGGCGAAGCGGTACTCCAGGCGGGTAAACGCCGTGGTGTTGTCCTGGTCCCAGTATTCCCAGTCGCTGCCCAGGTAAGTGGAGCGCTTGAGGTGCAGGTCGCTGCCGTCCTTGGCCACGGGCAGGCCGCCCCAGGAAGTGTTGTTGTTGGCGTTCTGGTTGGAGATGCCGAAGGTGAAGGTGGTGTCTTCGTTCAGGTCGGCCTCGGTGATGCCGTAGAACACCGAGCGCTCGGAGCTGGTGAAGTCCTGGAAGCTGTCCTTGGTCTGGTAGGCGGTGACTATCCGGCCACGCAGGGTGCCACTGTCGTTCAGGGCATTGGAGGCGTCGAACTCGGTGCGGTAGTTGTCCCAGCTGCCGGCGCTGCCGGTGATGCTGACCCGCGGGGTGGCGGTCGGGCGCTTGCGCACCATGTTGACCGCCGCCGAAGGGCTGCCGGCCCCCTGCATCATGCCGGTGGCGCCGCGCACCACTTCCACCCGGTCGAAGATCGCCATGTCGGGGGTGGAGTTCATGTCCCGGCTGAGGTAGTGGGTCAGGTCATTGGGCAAGCCATCGGTCATCAGGTTCTCGATGGTAAAGCCGCGAGAGTAGAAGGTCGGCCGCTGCGGACCGTCCTTGGTCACGGAAATCCCCGGGGTGCTCTTGAGCACGTCCTCCAGGGTTTTCATGTTCTGGTCATCCATGCGCTGGCGGGTGATGACCGTGACCGATTGCGGTGTTTCCCGGGCCGTCAGGGCCAGCTTGCTGGCGGTCTGCATGGCCCCGGTGGTGTAGGAGCCGGTGTCCTCGGTGGTCATGCCCAGGCTCTGGGCGGTGATGGTGCTGGCCCCCAGTTCCAGCGAACCTGTGGAAGCACGGTTGAGAATGGTCACCGAGTTGCCCTTGAGGGAATAGGCGACCCCCGTGCCATTGAGCATCGCCGCGATGGCCCGCTCCGCCGAGTAGCTGCCGGTGAGCGCGTTGCTGCGCTTGCCTTGCACATCGTCAGGGCTGTACAGCACTTGCAGGTTGGCCTGGCGCCCGAACTCCTGCAGGGCCGACGCCATGGATTGCGAGGCGATATTGAAATGGATTTCCTGGGCCTGGACCTGGGCCATCAAGGGCAGGGTCAGGGCCAGGCCCAGGGTGCGGGAAGCCATTCTCGGCGAGAACGCCTGGCAAAGGAGGGCTTTGGCCAGAGGAGTCAGTCGATGTTGTGCGGGCATGCTCATGTGCTCTTATAAATCCGGCAGATGTAATGATTGTTAATGCTAGTAATTCTCAGTTCTGTCTGTATGACGCACCAGTGGCCAGAAACCGGAAACAATCACGCCGGTTGCAGATCAGTCATGACTTTGCCTGCCTTCATGCGCACCAGCTGGTCGGCGATATCGAAGTAACGATCGTCGTGACTGATGACGATGATGGTCTTGCCCAGGCGCTTGAGGTCCGGCAGCAGCTCGGTGTAGAAAATCCGCCGGAAGGCCGGGTCCTGGTCGGCGGCCCATTCGTCGAACACCAGCACCGGGCGCTCTTCCAGCCAGGCATTGACCAGGGCCAGGCGCTTGCGTTGGCCGGTGGACAGGTCGGTGGTGGTGAAGGCGCCATCCTTGATGCTGACCTTGTGGGCGATTTCCAGGCGGTCCAGGTACTGGGTGGCGATGTCCAGCGACTTGCCGGCATTGCCCTGGACCAGGTCGTCGAACAGGTGGTAGTCGGCGAAGACCGTGGTGAACAGCTGTCGATAGTCGTCCCGGAGCCGGTCGGTCACGGCTTCGCCATTGAGGCGGATCTCCCCGGACTGGGGTTGGTACAGGCCCAGCAACAGCTTGATCAGGGTGGTCTTGCCACAGCCGTTCTCGCCGACGATGAAGACGATGTCGCCCTGCCTGATGTTCAGGTTGATCGGACCCAGGTGGAACGGCTCGCTGCCTGCCACTGGCGGCGGGCTGTAGCTCACGCCGCGCAGTTCCAGGCTGTGCACCACCGCTTGCGGCGCTTCGCTGTCGTCCATCAGCAGATGGGGCTCGGGGGAGGAGAAGCGTTCCGACAGCTCGCGGATACGGGCGAAGGCGATCTTCGCCTTGCCAACGATGGGCAGGTAGCCGACCACGTGTTCCAGGGGGCCCTTCATGTACAGCAGCACCAGTACGAAACCGGTGATCACGGCGGGGTCCGGGTTCGGGTAGTAGGCCTGCATGGCCAGGGCCAGGCCGATGACCACGAAGAACAGCATCGAGCCGAAGCTCTTGGCCAGGATATAGATGTTCACCGAGCGCACCTGGATATCGCTGATGCGGTCCGCGGTTTTCTGGATGCGCTGGGTGTTCATGCGAAAGCGCCGTGGCCGGTGGATGCGCAGCTCCTTGGCGCCGGAGGCAATAGCGTTGTAGTAGCGCTGCAGTTCGTCCTCGTGGTCGCGCGCTTCGTCGAAGCCCTTGATGCCCTTGCCGCCGGCCACCAGTTGCACACTGGTGCCGATGATGATGGCCACCACCATCATCAGGAACATCGGCACCGACAGGTACGCCAGGTAGCCCAGGCAACCCAGGGTGACGGTGGTGGCGATGGCCAGGGGGGTGAAGGCGAAGGAAAAGTCGCTGATGGTGTCGACGTCGTGGGTCAGCACCGGGATCAGGCGGTGGGAGCGGTAGCGTTCGATCTGGGTGATGGGCGCCGAGAGCACCTTTTCCCCCAGGTCCTTGCGCAGGGCGGCGATGATCCGCTGGCCCACGTAGTTGGTGCCGATGTCCGAGACGATGGAGCTGGTCAGGGCCAGGACGCACAGGGCGGCGAAGGTCAGGACCACGCCCTGGGTCATGCCGGTCGCCGAGTGCAGGGCGTTGTTGATAGTGGCCAGCAGCAGGGTGATGGACAGGCCGCCGGCCATGCCCAGGGTGACGGAGATCAGCACTATGCTGCGAAAGGGCCTGAGCAATGCGAGCAGACCGTTGAAGGCGCCGCGCTTGGGGTCGGTCATAAGTACTTCCCAGAGAGTGAATAGAGGGTCGGGGCACACAGACCCTTACCCCTGACAAACGAAGTGCCGGTGCGGGTATTTAGCTCGGCGCAAAAGTCTGGCGGGTGCCGCGGATAAATTGCCCGGCGCCTGCTTCGTTCTTGTTCTGTGGGCGCACGTGTATCGACGCAGTGCCTGATCCATTCAGCGAGAGCGAGCAAATGACGAAAAAGAATCTGGTGTATGTCTGGTCCCTGAGGAACGCGGCGGCCGACAAGGCAGGGCAGCCGGTGGCCTACAAGGATCACGAGCGCTACATGAAATCGGTGCTGGAGTTCCTGGTGGAGTCGCTGAACCAGACGCCCCTGGGCGAGGCCTACAACCTGGTGGGCGTGGTCTACGACGATGACGAGCAGTCGCCGCGGGACCAGCAACTGGTGAGCGACTACGGCTTCGCCTATCAGCCCGGCCGGCAGTGGCTGTACCCGGCGGACCTGCAGGTGCAGGGACGCCTGGTCAACGACCTGCTGCTCAGCGTGCCGTCCACCTACCGCCGCCATCCACGGGGCAGCGCCGAGCATATCGCCGGCAAGCAGGATTTCGAGCGCCGCCTGCACGACACCCTGGTGGAGCTGAAGGCTGACATCGTGGTGCTCGACGGTCTGCTGGTGATTCTCGATGAGCTGGTGCGTCCGGGCGCGCCTTTCGCGCGGCGGATCATGAACATCCATCCGGGCATCACCCGCCTCGAGTCGCCCTATGAGCGTCGCGGTGCCTATGCCACCTGGAATGCGCTGTACGGTGCCCGTGGGCAGAAGGTGGTGGACTGGACCACGCGGGAAACCGAGCCGGTCGAGCCGCTGTACATGACCGGTGCTTCGTTCCACTACGTGGACAACGGCATCGATTCCGGCGAGGTGTTCCACGATGTGCTCAACACCACCATCGCGCCGGAGGACACCATCCTCGAACTGCGCTGGAACAACTTCAACAACAGCCTGTTCCCGGCCTTGCATGAAGGCCTGGCGCTGTTGGCCGAGCAGCCGGTCGGCGAATCCCGGGCCGGCGCCTGAGGCCTGCGGCGATCAAGCGCGACGGGCGCGCTTGATCGCTGTCGATCGGGCCTTTTACTTGTGGTGGGTGCCGGGCTGTTCCAGTTCGCGCACGACACGGAAACTCAACCAATCCCCACGAACTTCGCGCTTGCGGCTGTTGCGGTTGCCCGAGCGGGAGAACACCGGTGCCTCGCCCCAGTCGTTGCCGCGGATCTGCGCATCGAGACATACCCCGCCCGATTCCTCCATCCAGGCCTTGCCATCGGCGGGTGCGCCGACATAGTCGGGGTGCCAGCAGTCGGCGACCCACTCGTAGACATTGCCGTGCATGTCATACATGCCGAAGGCGTTGGGCGGATAGCTGCCCACCGGGGCGCTGTAGCTGTAGCCGTCCTTGGGGCCGTAGGTGTTGGCGTGCTTGGTGATCTGGTACTGGCCTTCTTCATCGAACGGGAAGGGGAAGGAGCCGCTGCTGCCGGCCCGCGCGGCGTACTCGCGCTCGGCCTCGCTGACCATCCGGTAGTGCTGGCCGGTCTTCTTCGACAGCCACCGGGCATAGGCCTGGACGTCGGCATAGTCGACGCAGACCGCGGGCTGGCGCGGGCCTTGTTCATAACGTGGCTTGCTGGCCTGGCACAGGCGGCCGGGACGCTCGTCGCCGTCCTTGATCACCGTGCCGGTCTCGCGGATGTAGGCGTCCAGCTCGCCGGCGGTCACGTGGAAACGGCTCATGGCGAAGGCCTTGCTGAAGGTCACTGTGTGCTGCGGGCCTTCGTCGGGCTCTCTGCCGACTTCGTCTTCGGGGGTGCCCATGACGAAGCTGCCGGCGGGCAGCACCACCATCTCCGGGCAGTTCTTGCAGTCCTTGAACACGCTGCCGGGCTTGGGCGGCTCGACAGCCTGGGCATTGAGGCTGACCAGGCAGCCGAACAGCGCGGCGAGTGAGGAGCAGGCGACAGGTTTCATCATCAATAACCTTGTGCAATGTAGAGAAAAGAAGTGGGCGAGGGGCTCAGGAGGTTTTGCCGGCGCGCAGTCGCTTGCCCAGCAGGTCCATGGCGTGGTCGATGTCCGCCTCGTTGTTGAGCAGGCCGGGCGCCATGCGCACCAGCGGCCCCGCGTCGCGGTACACCGCATCCACCAGGATGCGGTTCTCGATCAGCCAGGCGGCGGTGGCGTCGGTGTCCAGGTTTGGGCCACGGAAGAAGGTGAAGCCGGCGGAAAGCTCCGGGCTCAGGGGCGTCACCAGTTCGATGCCGGGGAGTTCCTGCAGGCGCTGCTTGAGGTAGCTGTTGAGTTGGTGGATCCGCGCCTGGATGTTGGCCTTGCCCAGCCGCATGTGCAGTTCGAAGGCCTGGTCCACGGCCCAGCGGTGCTCGAAGCTGTGGTAGCCGCCAGGGGTCATGGTGGTGGCGAAGTCCTGGTTCTCGGAGAAGGTCGCCACCATCGGCGTCAGGTGTTCGAGCTTTTCCGAGCGCGAGCAGAAGATCCCGGTGCCCCGCGGGCCGAACATCCATTTGTGGGTGCCGGCGACGAAGAAGTCGCAATTGAGGTCGGCAAAAGTGACGTCCTCCACCCCCAGGCCATGGACGCCGTCGACGCAGTAGAGAATCCGCTCGCCCTCGTCGCGGTTGCGGTTGTGCTGATCCACCAGCTTGCCGATCTCGCCGATCGGCAGCTTGACGCTGCTGCCCGATTGCACCCAGGTCATCCCCAGTACGCGGGTGTTGGGGCGGATGCTGCGGTCGATATTGCCCAGCACTTCATCGACGGAGACCTGGTGGGGCGACTTGAACAGCTCGATGGTGCGCACCTGGGTGCCGTCGCGCTGGGTGCGGAACTTGAGGGCGTTACGGGTCGAGTAGTGTTCATGCACCGTGGTCAGTATCTCCTGCCCGGGGCGCACGTGAATGCCGCCATACATCATGGCCAGGCCTTCGGTGGTGCTGCCGGTCAGGGCCACCTGGGCGGGCTTGATCTGCAGGTAGCGGCCGACGCTCTCGCGCACCTGGGCCTCGCGCTTCCAGGTGTACTGGGTGTCGTAGTCCATGGCCATGGCCGGGTTGCGGTCCAGCACCGCGCGGTACTGTTCGATGGCCTCGCGCACGGGTTTGGGGTGCGAGGTGATGAGGAAGTTGGCCAGGTGCACATAGTCCGGGTCGAGGTCGAACAGCTGGCGCAATTGGGCCCAGGGCTGCTGGCTGGTGGCTGGCGTGGCGGCGGCCCGGGCCTGGCCAATGGCGAAGGTGCCCAGGGGCAGGGCGGCGGCCAGCAGGCTTGCGTGCTTGAGGAAGGTCCGGCGATTGGTCACAGGGATTCTCGTGGTCAGGGTTCAGCCGGCGACGGCGGGTGGTTCGATGGGGGTTGCGGCAGGTTTTGCCGGCTTGGCGAGTTTCTGCACCTGTTCCCAGACGCGCAGGTAGTTCTCGCCCCAGAGCTTGGCGATCTCGATGTCGGTGTAGCCGCGCTGGATCAGTTCGGCGGTGACGTTGCGGTTGTCCGCCACGCTCATCCAGCCGTTGACGCCGCCGCCCTCGTTGAAGTCCGAGCTGATGCCGACGTGATCGATGCCGACCTTCTTCACCGTGTAGTCGATGGCGTCGACATAGTCCTTGAGGCTGGCCTTGGGCTCTTCTTCCAGGATGCCGTACAGGGAACTGGCGTATTCGCCGAAGCGCTGTTCCGGCCAGATGGTGATGACCGCGTCGCCCGGCATCAGGGCGTTTTCCAGGCCTTGCAGCGGGCCCAGGTCGAAGCGCTGGCGCAAGGCGTTGAGCTTGTCCAGGGTCGGCTGGCTGAGGGGCCGCAGGTAGGTGGAGAAGCCCACCACCTGGACCACCCCGCCGGTGGCCTTGATGACCTGCAGTTCCTTGTCGCTGAGGTTGCGCGGGATGTCCACCAGGGCCCGGGGCGCGGAGTGCGAGGCCACTACCGGCGCGCGGGTCAGGGCCGCGACATCGTCCAGGGCCTTGCTGGACATCTGCGAGACGTCGATCACCACCCCCAGGTCGTTGAGCCTGTGCACGGCCTGCTTGCCGATCGGCGAGAGGCCGCCGAGGGCGTCCCGGGTGTCATTGAAGAACGGCAGCGGGCGCGAGGAGTCGGCCCAGTCGTTGTTGCCCACATAGCTGAAGCCGAACAGGCGCATGCCGCGGGCGGCCCACTTGTCCAGCTGGTCGAGATCGTCGCCCATGGCATAGGCGTTGAGCAGGCTGATCACCACTGCCAGCTTGCCTTCGGAGGCGATGCGACGCAGGTCGGCGGGGGTATAGGCGATGGCTGCCTGGTTGGGGAAGTCGCGCACCAGGCTCTGGATGATCCGGTAGCGGGTCTCCTGCTGGTGCCGGGCCTCCTCGATGAAGCCGGCGGTAGGGCGGTGCGGGGCGTTGGGGCCGTTCCACATTTCCGGCCAGGCGAGAATGCTCAGGGCGGCGCCGGACATCCTGCCGCGACCGGCCTTGACCAGGTCGAACTGGCGATGAGTGTCCTTGTCCGCCTCGGTGCCTTCGGTGCCGAAATCCAGGGGCACGGTGATATGGCTGTCGAAGGAGATGATGCGTTCCTGCAGGTCGTTGGCGTGCTTGACGATTTTGCTGGGGTAAGACACCCGGTCCTTCCAGTAGTAGTGCCAGGCGGCCCCGGTACCGACACCGAGTACGGCGACAATAAGTACCAGCAGGCTCAGGTAGAGGGTTTTCTTACCAGGTAATTTGATCATTGCTATCCCAGTCGCAGGCGGGCTGATGACGGGGCCGGAGCGGGAGGCGTAGTGCTTCCAGGCCCGACCTTTTTGTGCACATCTATCCGCGATAAACGAGCTGGCCGGCAGCAAATTTAGCGGCCCAGGAGTGGCTCGCCGGTAAATTTCCGTGCAAATCCAACGTTCTAGCTAGATGCGTGACGCGCCACTGGATATAGGTAGAGCGATGAGGTTTTCGAGACGAGGATTTTTGACCGGTCTGGCGGTGACGGGGGCGGCTATTCCTGTGGCGCTCTACACCCGCAAGGAGTTGCAACGCCTGGATGTGCGCCGTCAGGAAGAGCTGGAAATCACCCCGGGGGAAGCCAAGCTGGAAGTCGCCCTCGACCCGGGCGTGCGCCTTGCCGATCACCTGCGGGGTATCTGGGACATCGAGTTTCTGGATGCCGGCGCACCGCTGCCGCGTCGCGGCTGTGAACTGGTGCTCGATGTCGGTCCGACCGGGCGCGGCCTGCGGGGCTTTCTGGGGCGTGCGCAAAGCCTGCGGGGCGAGGGGCCGGTGGAGTTTCGGGTGCAGGGCGAGTTGGCGGCGGTGGACGCCGCGAAAGTGTGCTGGCGGCTGTTCGCCGGTGGCCAGATCAACGGCGCGCCCAGCCATGAGTGCCAGGTGGTGCTCGATGAGGTCTGGGCGAGCTGGGGCAATGCCGGCAGCGGCACCCTTAGTGGCCACCTGCAGTCGTTGCAGGTGTCGCCCTTGGCGCCGGTATCCGCGGTGCGCTTCGTGGCGCGCAAGCGGGCCTTCCCCGCGGCCCGGGAGCAGAACGGCCTGAGCCCGACCTTGCTGGCCTGGCTGGTGTCCCCGCAGCATCGCCTGTTCCACCAGCTCTGGCATGCCTCCCGGGATCGCTGGCATTCCTTGCCCAAGGACAAGCGCAACAGCCTGCGGGGCCTCGGCTGGCAGCCGGGACCGCTGAATCAGGAGCGCAATGCCCGTGGACGACGCAAGCATCGCAACGCCTCGGGGATCGATTTTCTCTTCATGCATCGGCACATGCTGTTGCAGGCCCGCTCGTTGCAGCCGGACCTGGTGTCCTGGCAGCAGCTGCCCTTGCCGTCCCCGCGCCTTGAGCAGGACCGCCAGGCCTTTATCCGCTATTACGAAAACCACGACGGCTGCTCGGTGCCGCCGGCCTGGATCGCCGCCGACGATGAAGAGTTCACCCAGTGGCTGCACGGCTTGAAAAGCGACGCGGCCTTCTATGGCAACTTCCAGGTCTGGGAGTCGCAGTACCAGGATCCCGAGTACCTCAGCCGCCTGACCCTGGGGCAGTTCGGCTCGGAGATCGAGTTGGGCCTGCATGACTGGTTGCACATGCGCTGGGCCGATGTCGCCCGGGACCCTGCCAATGGCATGCCGGTCATGGAGGCCCGGGTGTCCTCGGACTTCGCCGGGCGCTGGTACCTGGCGCAGAACGACTTTCTCGGCGATCCGTTCTCGTCCCATGTGCATCCGATGTTCTGGAAGTTCCATGGCTGGATCGATGACCGCATCGACGATTGGTTCCGCGCCCATGAGCGCTACCATCCCGGTGAAGTGCTGCGGCGCGAGGTCAACGGCGTGCCGTGGTTCGCGCCCGGGCGCTGGGTCGAGGTCGACGACCCCTGGCTGGGGGCCTCGACCCATGGCTGCGGCCCGCTGGGCAACACGCCTGGCGAGATGTCGCTGGAGATGGACCAGGAGGTCATGAAGCTGGCCCTGCGTATCGCCCTGAGCCGTGACCAGGAGGTGCCGGAGCTGCTCAAGCGGGCACCCCGGCGCCCCTGGTACGCCCAGCACCTGAAGTTGTGAGTCGGTAAGGCAGCGGCGCGGGTCCTGTCGAAGGGCGCGCGCCGTTTGGTCTTTCAGGGATTCTTTATCTGCAGCCTCTTTATTCAGAGGCTGTTCGTTCAGGAGCTCTTCGTTCAGAGCCTGTTCGTTTCGAGCGTCTTCCAGCCGCCACCCAGGGCTTTATACAGGGCAATGCTCGACCGCACCCGGGAAAGCCGCAGCTGCACGTTCTGGTCCTGGGCAGCGTACAGGGTGCGCTGGGTTTCCAGCACGGTCAGCAGGTCTTCGGCGCCGGCCTGGTAGCGGCTCTGGGCGATCTCGAAGGCCCGTTGCGCCTGATTCAGTTCTTCGCCTTGCCATTGCCGTTGCTGGTCCAGGCCGCGAATGCTGGTGAGGGCCTTTTCCACATCGGCGAAGCCATTGATGATCGCCGCGCGGTAGCTTTCCAGCAGTTCCTGCTGGCGTGCCCTGGCCTTGTCGCGCTCGGCGCTCAGGCGCCCGTTGTTGAAGATCGGCGCCACCAGCCCGGCGGTCAGGTTGTAGAAGGGGCTGCGTAGCACCTCATCGAACTGGTTGGCGCCGGAGCCGAGGTTGGCGGTCAGGGTCACGTTGGGCAGCATTGCCGCCCGTGCCACCCTGACATCGGCCTGGGCCGCCGCCAGCCGGGCTTCGGCGCCGGCTATATCGGGGCGACGGGCCAGCAGGTCGCTGGGCACCCCGGCATCGATGCTCGGCCAGTTCAGTTGGGCGAAAGGCTGGTCGCTCAGGGTCAGGCTCTGCACCGGCCGGCCGAGGAGGGCGGCGAGGGTGATCAGGGCTTCTTCGGCTTGTTGCCGAACCAGCGGTACCTGGCGTTGCTGGGCCGCCACCAGGCTTTTCTGCTGGGCCAGTTCCAGGGCGGTGGCCGAGCCCGAGTCGTAGCGGGTCTGCACCAGCCTGAGCACACTCTGCGCATTGGCCAGGTTGAGTTCGGCAATCCGGCTCTGTTCGCGCAGCGACAACACCTGGGCATAACTGTTGGCCACGCCGCTGAGCAGGGTCAGCTCCACGGTGGCCTGGTCGAACTCGCTGGCCTGTACGCCCAGCAGTGCGCTGTCCCGGGCGGCGCGCTTGCCGCCCCAGAAATCGATTTCATAGGTGGCGCTGAGGCCGGCATTGAAATAGTCCACGGCCTTGTTGGTGCTGTTGGCATCCAACTGGCTGTAGCCGCTGCCCCGCAGCAGCTTCTGCCGGTTGGCGTTGAAGGTGCCGTTGACGGCGGGCAGCAAGGGCGCGCCTGCAATGATGGCGCTGGCCTGGGCCTGACGCACCCGGGCCATGGCTGCTGCCAGGTCATGGCTGCCGGCGCGGGCTTCGGCGATCAGGCGGTCGAGTTCCGGGCTGCCGAATTGCAGCCACCAGCGCGGGTCTTGCTGGCGCTGCGCGAGGCTGGCGGCGGAGTGCCAGGCGGCAGGGGCTTGCAGGCCGCTGTCCGGGCGCGGCGCCGGGCTGCTGCAGGCGGCCAGCGCAAGGCTGGCGGCCAGGAGGGTCAGGTGCGCTTTCATAGGTCGATCATTCACTGGTAAGGGCCTTGACCGGGTCGAGCCGGGCAGCTTTGCGGGCCGGCATGAAGCCGAAGATGACGCCGGTGACCAGGGCGCAGCCGAAGGCGCCCAGTATCGCGGCCAGGGAGAAGGCCACGGCCACTTTGCTGAGGATCAGCACGCCGCCGATGATCAACGCCAGGGCGATGCCGGTCAGGCCGCCAACCACCGAGAGCATCACCGCCTCGGTGAGGAACTGGCGCAGGATGTCGCGCTGGCGGGCGCCGGTGGCCATGCGGATGCCGATCTCGCGGGTGCGTTCGCGCACGGTCATGAGCATGATGTTCATCACTCCGATGCCGCCCACCAGCAGCGAGATCGCGGCGATGGCGCCGAGCATCAGCGACAGGGTGTTCTGGGTGCGGGCCTCGGCCTGGATCATCGCCGCGTTGTTGGTCAGTTCGAAGTCGCGCTTGCCACCGTGCATGCGCAGCATCAGTTCGTCGATTTCGCGCTCGGTCTGCTTGACCCGGCTGGCATCGGCGGCGGCGATCGCCACGTACTGCGGGTTGTGGTCGCCGAACAGGCGGATGCTGGCAGCGGAGTAGGGCACGGCGATGCGGTCGTCGCTGTCGCTGTCGCCGGAACTGGCGCCTTTTTCCGAGAGCACGCCGACCACCTGGAACGGCACGTTCTCGATCAGGATGTATTGGCCGATGGGGTTGGCCACGTCCTTGAGGAGTTTTTCCCGGACCTTGTGGCCGATCACCGCCACCGCTGCCGCCGAGCGTTCGTCGGCGTCGCTGAAGTAGCTGCCCTGGGCCACGGGCCAGTTGAAGATCTCGGGGAAGTTGGTGTCGTTGCCGCCCACATAACTCATGTAGTCGGCGTTGCCGAAGCGGACCCCGGCCTTTGCGCCGTTGACCGGCATGATGCGTTTTACCTGGGGCAGGTTGGCCAGGGCCGCGACGTCGTCCAGGGTGACGATGCCCTCGGGCGTGCGCGGGTTGGGCGAGTAGCCGCTCAAGTAGATGATGTTCGAGCCGAACGCGCCCATCTGCGCCATGACCTGGCGCTTGCTGCCTTCGCCCACCGCCAGCATCACCACCACCGAGGCCACGCCTATGACGATCCCCAGCAGGGTCAGGGCGGTGCGGAAGCGGTTGATCCACATCACCCGCCAGGCCGCTTGCACGGCGTCCAGCAGTTCGCCTTTCCAGGCGCCGTTGTGTTCGCTGCCGTCGGCCAGGCGCTGGCGCAGGTCCACCGCCTGCAGGGCGCCGCTGTTGGCGCTGGCCTGGACCTCGGGGTGCTGGTCGGCGGTGTCGCTGACGATTTCGCCGTCGCGGATTTCGATGATGCGCTTGGCCCGGGCCGCGACTTCGCGGTCGTGGGTGATCAGGATCACCACATGGCCCTGGCTGGCCAGTTCGTCGAGCAGGGTCATGACCTCGGCGCCGCTGTGGCTGTCGAGGGCGCCGGTGGGTTCGTCGGCGAGGATGATGTGGCCGCCGTTCATCAGCGCGCGGGCGATCGACACCCGCTGCTGCTGGCCGCCGGACAACTGGTGCGGGCGGTTGCCGGTGCGGCTGGCCAGGCCCAGGCGGTCGAGCAGGGCGGCGGCGCGGGCGTGGCGTTCGGCCGCCGGGGTGCCGGCATAGATCGCCGGCATCTCGACGTTTTCCTGGGCCGAGCCGGAGGGAATCAGGTGGTAGCCCTGGAACACGAAGCCGAAGGCCTCGCGGCGCAGCCAGGCCAGTTCGTCGCTGTCCAGCCGGGCGACGTTTTCCCCGGCGAACAGGTACTCGCCCGAGCTCGGGCGGTCGAGGCAGCCGAGGATGTTCATCAGCGTCGATTTGCCGGAGCCGGAGGCACCGACTATGGCGACGAACTCGCCGGCGTGGATCGACAGGTCGATGCCACGCAGCACGTCCACTTGCGGCGTGTCGCCGCCGCCGTAGGATTTGCGGATGTCCTTGAGGTCGATCAGCGGGGTCTGCATTCAGCCTCCGCTGCTTTGCGCGGGACCGATCAGCAGGTGATCGCCTTCGTCGAGGCCGTCCAGGACCTGGATGCGCAAGCGGTCGCTGATGCCGACCCGCACCTTGCGCTCCTCGACCGAGCCGTTTTTCGCCACCACCCGGGCCAGCTGCACGCCGCTCTCGGCGCTGCCCTGCAGGGCGGCGATCGGCGCGGTGAGGACGTCCTGCGCGCGCTCGGCGACAAAAAACACCTGGGTGGTCATTTCGGCCATCAAGGCGTTGTCGGCGTTATCCACATCCAGCAGCACGGTGTAGAGCACCACCCGGCCGCTGCCGCTCTTGCTCGAGCTGTTGGGGCTGCCGCTGCCCTGGCTGCTTTCGTTCAGCGGCTTGGGCGGGATCGGCAGGATCTGCCGCACGGTGCTGGTCCAGCGCCGGGTGCCGCCGCTCAAGGTAGTGAAGTAGGCGGTCATGCCCGGTTTGACATGGCCGATATCGGCTTCGGAAACCTCGGCCCAGACGGTCATCGGCGACAGCCGGGCGATGCGCAGGATCAGCGGCGTCTGCTGCTGGGCGTTGAGGGTCTGGCCTTCGCGCGCGTCCACCGCGACCACGGTGCCGGACATCGGCGCATAGATGCGCGTGTAGCCCAGCTCGGCCTGATCGCTGCGCAGGCTGGCCTGGGCCTGGCGGATCTGCGCCTGGAACATGTCGATCCGCGCCTGGGTGGCCTTGAGTTCGGCACGGGCGGTCTGCACGTCTTCGTCACGGGTCGCGCCGCCGGCGGCGAGGTTCTGCTGGCGCTGGTATTTCTGCCGGGCCAGTTCGTTCTGCGCCCGCTGCTCTTGCAGCTGGGCCTGCAGGTTCTCGATGGAGAAGCGGCTGGCGTCGAGCTTGGCCTGCTGGGTGGCGGGGTCGATCTCCACCAGCAACTGGCCTTCCTTGACCTGATCGCCGGCTTCGACGTGGATCTTGCGGATCTGTCCGGACGCCTGGGCGCCGACATCGACATAACGCCGCGGTTGCAGGGTGCCCAGGGCGGTCACGCTGCTTTCGATGGTGCCGCGGCTGACCTGCACGGTGGCGAACTGGTCGCGCCCTGGCGGCAGGATTTTCCAGGCAGCGAAGGCAACGACAGGAATCAGACACAGGGTGACAAGCAAGGCGCGTCGGGTATGACGGGGACGTTTCATGCAGGGTTCCGGCCAATGGAAATCGGCCCGTCGTCCGGCCTGGCCCGTGGCATGGGCGCCGGCTGGAGGCTGTCGATAGCACGACAGATACGGGGAGCTGTCAGGTAAACGAGGGGAAACAGAGGGAATTTAAGCATGGACATATGGAGTTACAGCTGGGGCAGGAGGTATAGACGAACAAAATAAAGTCGGCGAATCGACGCGGCACTTTAAATCTATATGAGAATTACTATAAATTACGCGACTTCTAAACTGCCATCATCGAATCGCCTGCCCAGGGGCGGAGTGCCGGTTGTGCTCAAGGACAAAAGCCGCGTATCGCGGTCGGGAGTCATGTTGGAAAACTACTATCGCGAGCTGGTGTGTTTCCTCAACGCCAAGCTGGGCAACCTGCAGGTGGCCGAAGATGTGGTGCATGACGCTTACGTGCGGGTGCTGGAGCGTTCCAGCGACACGCCGATCGAGCAACCGCGGGCCTTCCTCTACCGCACGGCGCTGAACCTGGTGATCGACGGCCATCGGCGCAATGCCTTGCGCCAGGTCGAGCCGCTGGATGTGCTCGACAATGAAGAGCGCTTCTTCAGCCCGTCGCCACACACCAGCATCGACCACGGCCAGCGCCTGGACATGCTGCAACGGGCGCTGGCGGAGCTGCCGGCGCTGTGCCGGGAAAGTTTCCTGCTGCGCAAGCTCGAAGGCCTGTCCCACCCCGAGATCGCCGAGCGCCTGGGGATTTCCCGCAGCCTGGTGGAGAAGCACATCGTCAACGCGATGAAACATTGCCGGGTCCGGGTCCGGCAGTGGGACGCCCATTGATCCTTCTTTGTTAAATTTTTTTTCACTGTCCTCGTTCCTACTCAACAGACGACCTGCTGCCTCGCCATGGGCCGATCAGGTCACCGTCGATTTCTCCCCGCGTTGAGGGATTTATCCAGAGGACACTGGAAATGACACAGGCAATTGCATCGACCATCGTTCACGACCTGATCGGTATCGGTTTCGGCCCCTCGAATCTGGCGCTGGCTATCGCGCTGGAAGAACGTGGCCAGATTCAGGGTCCGCTGGACGCGCTGTTTCTCGACAAGCAGGCCGATTACCGCTGGCACGGTAATACGCTGGTGGCCCAGAGCGACCTGCAGATTTCCTTTCTCAAGGACCTGGTGACCCTGCGCAACCCGACCAGCCCGTATTCCTTCGTCAACTACCTCAAGCACCACGGTCGCCTGGTGGACTTCATCAACCTGGGCACCTTCTATCCGTGCCGCATGGAGTTCAACGATTACCTGCGCTGGGTCGCCGGGCACTTCCAGGAGCAGAGCCGCTACGGCGAAGAAGTGCTGGCCATCGAGCCGGTGCTGCACAACCAGCAGGTCGAGGCGCTGCGGGTGATTTCCCGCGACAACCAGGGCCAGGAGTTCGTCCGTACCAGCCGTTCGGTGGTGGTCAGCCCTGGCGGCACGCCACTGATCCCGGACACCTTCAAGGCGCTCAAGGACGACGGCCGGGTGTTCCACCACGCGCACTACCTGGAGCGCATGGCCAACCAGCCGTGCACCAGCGGCAAGCCGATGAACGTGGCGATCATCGGGGGCGGGCAGAGCGCGGCCGAGGCCTTCATCGACCTCAACGACAGCTTCCCTTCGGTGCAGGTGGACATGCTGATGCGCGGTTCGGCGCTGAAGCCGGCGGACGACAGCCCGTTCGTCAACGAAGTGTTCTCGCCGGACTTCACCGACCTGGTGTTCCAGCAGCCCAGGGGCGAGCGCGAGCGCCTGGTCCACGAGTACCAGAACACCAACTACTCGGTGGTGGATGTCGACCTGATCGAACGCATCTACGGGATTCTCTACCGGCAGAAAGTCTCCGGCGTCGCGCGCCATGTGTTCCGTACCCTGACCACCGTGGAGAAAGCCACCGCCACCGCCCAGGGCATCGAGCTGGTGCTGCGCAACACCTCCACCGGCGAGTTGAGCACCCGCCACTACGACGCGGTGATCCTGGCCACCGGTTACGAGCGCCAGACCCACCGCGCATTGCTGGCGCCGCTGGAAGCCTACCTGGGCGACTTCGAAGTGGACCGCAACTACCGGGTCATCACCGACGAGCGCTGCAAGGCCGGCATCTACACCCAGGGCTTCAGCCAGGCCAGCCATGGCCTGAGCGACACCTTGCTGTCGGTGCTGCCGATCCGTGCCGAGGAAATCGCCGCCTCGCTGTACGAGCACGACAAAGGCCGCCACAGCCGTTCGGTGCGCGACCTGCTGCTGGCCACCGCCAGCTGATAGAGACCGTCAAGGCTCGATAGTTCTGGGTTGAACCTTCGGGCCCTATCGCGGGCAAGCCTCGCTCCTACAAAAGCGCGCAGTCTGTAGGAGCGAGCGGGCGGCGATCCGACTTGCCCGCGATGGACGGCGCAGCCGTCCCCATTCCGACCCGCTCGATTTCCCCGAAAACTCCCTCATCCAGCCTTCGCAGCTGGCCCTTCCTGAACCTTCGCTGAAGAACTTTTCGATTCCCCCGCCAGTGCCTTGCCGTCGATTTACTCTGCAAAAACCGCGGCGTAAGCTGCGCGCGTTTTCCATCAAGCGGAGACCCACAGTGGGTACTTGTTCGAGCGACAGTAGTCGGCCGGTTTCGATAACCGGCGCCTTCCCGGCAAGATAACGCGCCCGCTTTTTGTGCCGTTGTCTCGCCGTAACAGCGAGCGGCGGCCTCCCGATCGTGGCCTTCACGGCCCGTTCCCGATGTCCTTCTCATCGACACTGCAACAGTGGGTGATGCCTGGCGCATCGCCGCGCTACGGCTGCGCCTGTTCGCGCGGCCGGCGAACCCGACCTGGCTGTGAGTCTCCCGGCGCCGACCGTTAGGGGACACACCATGAACCTCACCCTGCTCAAAGAGTTTTTCGCCGGCTTCCTGCGGACCCGGCACTTCGCCCGGCACTTTCGCCGCCTGGCCTTGCTGGAAAGCTTCAGCGACGCCAGCGTCAGCCGCGACGTACCGCCCAGCCTGGCGCAGACCCTGGTGGCCGCGGCCAATGACGATGCCGCGGACCTGCTGCAACGCCTCGGCAGCCACACCGATGGCCTGAGCGAGGCCGAGGCCCAGGCCCTGCGCGAGCAGCATGGCCTCAACGAGGTCGAGCACGAGCAGCCGCTGCCCTGGTGGACGCACCTGTGGCATTGCTACAAGAACCCCTTCAACTTGCTGCTGACCCTGCTGGCGCTGATCTCCTGGCTGACCGAAGACATGAAGGCGGCCACGGTGATTTTTTCCATGGTGGTGCTCTCCACGTTGCTGCGTTTCTGGCAGGAGGCCAAGTCGAACAAGGCCGCCGACGCCCTCAAGGCAATGGTCAGCAACACCGCCACTGTGCTGCGGCGCAATGTGCTCGACGCCGCGCCGTCGGTGTTCGCCAGGCTGCATGGCGCGGCGGTGGCGCACCAGGGCCTGCAACGCCTGGAACTGCCGATCCGGCAACTGGTGCCGGGCGATCTGATCCAGCTTTCGGCCGGCGACATGATCCCCGCCGACTGCCGGGTGCTCAGCGCCAAGGACCTGTTCGTCAGCCAGGCGGCGATGACCGGCGAATCGCTGCCGGTGGAGAAATTCCCGCGCCAGCAGGACGCGGCCACCCTCAACCCGCTGGAGCTGGACAACATCCTGTTCATGGGCACCAACGTGGTGTCCGGCGCAGCCACCGCGCTGGTCCTGACCACCGGCAACGCCACCTATTTCGGCGCCCTGGCCCAGCGGGTCGGGGCCACCGACCGGGCGCCGACTTCGTTCCAGAACGGGGTGAACAAGGTCAGCTGGCTGCTGATCCGCTTCATGTTCGTCATGGCGCCGCTGGTGCTGTTCATCAACGGCTTCACCAAGGGCGACTGGATGGAAGCGCTGCTGTTCGCGCTGTCCATCGCCGTGGGCCTGACCCCGGAAATGCTGCCGATGATCGTCACCTCGACCCTGGCCAAGGGCGCGGTGTTCCTGTCGCGCAAGAAGGTCATCGTCAAGCGCCTGGACGCGATCCAGAACTTCGGCGCGATGGACGTGCTGTGCACCGACAAGACCGGCACCCTGACCCAGGACAAGATCTTCCTCGCCCGGCACGTGGATGTCTGGGGTGAAGAGTCCGAGGACGTGTTGGAAATGGCCTACCTGAACAGCTACTACCAGACCGGCCTGAAGAACCTGCTGGACGTGGCGGTGCTGGAGCACGTCGAAGTGCACCGCGAGCTGAGGGTCGGCACGGCGTTCCAGAAGGTCGACGAGATTCCCTTCGACTTCAACCGGCGGCGCATGTCGGTGGTGGTGGCCGAGAAGGAGCGTCCGCACCTGCTGATCTGCAAGGGTGCGGTGGAGGAGGTGCTGGCGGTGTGCACCCGGGTGCGCCATGGCGCCGCCGAGGAAATGCTCAGCGACGAGCTGCTGGCGCGGATTCGCCAGGTCACCGCCGAGTTCAACGGCGAAGGCCTGCGGGTGGTGGCCGTGGCCGCCCGGCCGATGCCGCGGGGCCGCGACAGCTACAGCCTGGCGGACGAGCAGGGGCTGATCCTGATCGGTTACGTGGCCTTTCTCGATCCGCCCAAGGAAAGCACCGCGCCGGCCCTCCAGGCCCTGGCCGCCCATGGCGTGGCGGTGAAGGTGCTGACCGGCGACAACGAGCTGGTGACGGCGAAGATCTGCCGCGAAGTCGGCCTGGAGCAACAGGGCCTGTTGCTGGGCAACGACATCGAGCGCATGAGCGATACCCAGCTGGCCAAGGCGGTGGAAACCACCAATGTCTTCGCCCGGCTCACGCCCTCGCACAAGGAACGCATCGTCCGCCTGCTCAAGGGCAACGGCCATGTGGTCGGCTTCATGGGCGACGGCATCAACGATGCGCCAGCGTTGCGCACCGCGGACATCGGCATCTCGGTGGACAGCGCCGTGGACATCGCCAAGGAGGCGGCGGACATCATCCTCCTGGAGAAAAGCCTGATGGTGCTGGAGGAGGGCGTGCTGGAAGGGCGGCGGACCTTCGCCAACATGCTCAAGTACATCAAGATGACCGCCAGCTCGAACTTCGGCAACGTGTTCTCGGTGCTGGTGGCCAGTGCCTTCATTCCATTCCTGCCGATGCTGCCGATGCACCTGCTGGTGCAGAACCTGCTGTATGACATTTCCCAGATCGCCATCCCGTTCGACAACGTCGATGAGGAAATGCTGGCCCGGCCCCAGCGCTGGCAACCGGCGGACGTCGGGCGCTTCATGCTGTTTTTCGGGCCGATCAGCTCGATCTTCGACATCGGCACCTTCGCCCTGATGTGGTACGTGTTCGATGCCAATACCCCGGACCACCAGACGCTGTTCCAGTCCGGCTGGTTCGTGGTCGGGTTGCTGACCCAGACCCTGATCGTGCACATGATCCGCACGCCGAAGATCCCCTTCCTGCAAAGCCGCGCGGCCATGCCGCTGCTGGTGATGACCTTGGTGATCATGGCTATCGGCATCTTCCTGCCCATGGGCCCGCTGGCGCACTACTTCAAGCTGCAGGCGCTGCCGTCGCTGTACTTCGTGTTCCTGCCGGTGATCCTGCTGGCGTACATGGCGCTGACCCAGGCGGTGAAGGGCTTTTATATCAGTCGGTTCGGCTGGCAGTAAGCGGAGTGCTGCACAAAATTCCTGTAGCCGCAGCCTGCAGCAGCGGCTACAGGGTCTGTAGGAGCGGGCGGCGAACCAACATTTCCCCGTAACAGCTCCGGCGCAAGATGACCGGCGCACCGGCAAAGTGCACCTATCCTGTAGGAGCAGCCGACCGTCGCATACTCAAGGACTCGATTCATGCAAGCACTCCAGAACATCAACCTGAGCTCCCTGGTGGATACCCTGGTCAGCCTCAGCGCGGCCTTTATCCTCGGTGGCCTGATCGGCTTCGAGCGGCAGTACCGACAGCGCACCGCCGGCCTGCGCACCAACGTGCTGGTGGCGGTGGGCGCGGCGATTTTCGTCGACATGGCCAACCGCCTCGGCGGTGCCGAAGGCGCGGTGCGGGTGGTGGCCTATGTGGTGTCCGGCATCGGTTTTCTCGGTGCCGGGGTGATCATGCGCGAGGAGGGCAACGTGCGTGGCCTGAACACCGCGGCCACCCTCTGGGCCTCGGCGGCGGTGGGCGCCTGCGCTGGCGCCGACCTGATCCTCGAGGCCTTTCTCGGCACGCTGTTCGTGCTGGCGGCGAATACCTTGCTGCGGCCGATCGTCAACAACATCAACCGCCAGCCGCTGGACGTGATCTCCGCCGAGGTCACCAACATCGTCTACGTCATCGCCCATCGCTCCAAGCAGAAAGCCGTGTTCGCCCTGCTCGAAGCGGAACTGGAGCGCAGCAACTACCCGGCCAGCGATATCGATGTCCATGCCTTCGGCAACGACGACGTGGAGATCGAAGCCACCCTGGCCACCACCTCGGTGGACGGCGACGAGCTCGATGCTCTGGTGGCGCGCCTGTCCACCTCGGCCCTGGTGGAGCAAGCGTTCTGGAGCCCCAGTACCACCGAATAGACCGTGCAATCGCTGGGTCGATGCGCCTGTAAACGGCAGGCCTGTGCAGCGAGGAAAAAAATGCCCGTCCACAGCGATTTTTGGGAATCGTCTTAAAGAGTCGGCCAGGGACCATCGGATAGTCTGTTGAACCTCTGTGTTCCACCGATAGTTGCCACGCCGATGCCCAACAAACGCCTGAGAATACTGATTGCCGATGCGTCCCGGGAGCAATGTGGTCGCATCCAGCGTTTGTTGAATGGCCTGGGGTATTTTCGCGTCGCCGCGGTGGGGGCTTTCCGCGAACTGGTGACCTTGACTCACTATTCCTGCGAGCCTTTCGAGAACTTCGACCTGTTGCTGCTCAGCGGCGAGCTGGCGTTCGCCGCCGGGGTGGATGCCGGCGCGTTCTGCCAGGGCAACCCACAGATCCGCCATGCCATGATCTACGGCGGCCGCACCGAACATGCATTGCCGGTGGCCCTCGGCGCCTCTGCGCTACAGGAGATTCTCTGGGTGCCGAGCGCAACGCAGGAGATCCTCCAGCGCTTCATTGCCCATATCAATCCTCCCGCCTCCTCGGGCAAAGACCGAAGCTTCCGAACACTGGAATAGCCCCCCGCGGTTGCTGGGAACAGGGCTTGCGTCGTGCTGCTGGAGGCGGAAACCACCACCTGGCCAGCAGTTTTTCCGATGGCCGCTGCCGGGGCCGGGCAGGCCTCTTGTCTCCATCCGGACCGGGTAAAAAGCAGGGTTCAAGTCCACCCATTGATACCTGAGGTGCGCCGCCGATGCGGGCGGATATCCCAGGGAAACGAGCATTTCGGGCTCAAAAAGTAGGGGAAAGCCGCATTTTAGTAATTCGGAGTAGGGCTTTTCAGAAAACCCTTAGAGAAAACACTCGGCCGCTCCCCTAGCCTTTATTCATAGGCTTGGAGCCTGTCATCTCAGACTTTTTTCATGGTCGCGAAAAAATGCCGAATAAAACGTTACGAATCCTGATCGCCGATGAACAGCATTTTCATCGAATGAAGATCGAGCGGGTGCTGAACCAACTGGGCTATTACCGGATTGCACCGATGTATCGACTCATCGAGGTGTTGAACGTCGTGGAATATGGCAGTGAGCCAATGGACCTGCTGATCATCAACGCCTCGCTGGGGTTGCACGACCGGCTCGATATCGTGGCGTTCTGCATGGATAACCCGCAGATCCGTCACGTGCTGGTCTATGACTCCGAGCTCCTCGGCGTGCCTTCGATTCCCCTCGACCCGCAGCGCAAGATGTACATCAGCAGCCTGCCGTTGCCGGACCAGGAGACCATCAGCCGCTTGATGGGGGCCATCGACACCGGCCGCCGGAGCAAGACCCCGGCGGCCGGAAAGTTTCTCAGCAGTTCCAATGAGGAAGAGATCGCCCCCGATGGCATTCGGTTGAATGCCGTGGTGCGTTAAGGCCTCAGTCCCACGCCGGCGCAATGCCGGTGGGGCTGGTCAGACGATGCCCGCGCTCCAGGTCGGCGATGCGCCGCATGTCTGCTTCGCCCAGGGTCAAGGCGCAGGCCTTGAGGTTGCTTTCCAGGTTCGCGCGCCTGGTCGAGGATGGAATCACCGCATAACCCGATTGCATGGCCCAGGCCAGGGTCACCTGAGCCGGTGTCGCCCGATGCTGCTCGGCGATCTGCTGGATGACCGGGTCCTTGAGCACTTCACCGTAGGCCAGCGTCATGTACGAGGTGATGTGAATCCCCTGGCTTTGCGCGAACTCCACGACCTTGCGGTTCTGCAGGTAAGGATGCAGTTCGATCTGGTGGGTGGCGATGTGTTCGGCGCCGACCGCGGCGATGGCCTGGCACATCAGGTCGTTGGTGAAGTTGGAAACACCGATCCGCCGGGTCAGCCCCAGTTGCTTGGCTTCCAGCAGCGCCGCCATGAACTCTTCGACCGGCACCTGGTTGTCCGGTGACGGCCAGTGGATCAGGGTCAGGTCCAGGTAGTCGGTCCGCAGCTTGCGCAGGCTGTCCTTGAGGCTGGGGATCAGCTTGTCGCGGGAGAAATTGGCGACCCAGATCTTGCTGGTGATAAACAGCTCGTCGCGGGGGATGTCGCTGTCGGCGATGGCCTGGCCGACCTCGGCTTCGTTCTCATAGATCTGCGCGGTGTCGATTGCCCGGTAGCCCAGCTCAAGCGCGGTGCTGACCGAGTCGATGACGACCTGGCCTTGCAGGCGAAAGGTGCCGAGGCCGAAAGCAGGTACAGACATGGATGACTCCAGATGGCAGTGGAAAGGCCACGAGTATCCCGGTCCGCACCTTTGAGAAAAACCGCCGGACAGGCAAAGGAATCTTTACCGCGAATCACGAATAACCCTGGAGCCCGCAGATAGGATACAAGCCCCCGCCGGAGCCGCCGGGCGATCCGATTCAATGGCCCGACTCCCCGCGGCGACAGGTTCAGCCGCGGGCTTCGAGGATCATGCAGGTGGTGGAACCGGTGGCGTACAGGCGGCCATCGACGTCGTAGATCCGTCCTTCGGCCAGGGCGGTGGAGCGGCCCAGGTGGACGATCTTGCCTTCGGCGCGGATCGGCCCGCTGCTGCCGGTCAGGGCCCGTACATAACTGATGCGCAGGTCCAGGGTGGTGTAGCCCTGGCCCTTGTTCAGCCGGGTGTGGATCGCGCAGCCCATGCAGGAATCCAGCAGGGTCGCGGCATAACCGCCGTGCACGCTGCCCAGCGGGTTGTAATGGCGGGCATCCGGGGTGCCCTGGAACACGAAGTGCCCGGCGGACCATTCGATGGGGATGAAATCCAGCAGCGTGCCGATGGGCGGCGAGGGCAGTTCGCCGTTGCCGATACCTTCGAAGAACTCGGCGGGCGAGAGGGCGCTGACTTCGGCCAGGGACAGGCTGCCCGGACCGGCCAGGCGTGCGCGCATGGCCTGTTCCTGGGCAATCCACTGGGCCAGGGTGGCGTCGCGGGATGGGCTTTGCATGGGCGGTTTCCTCGTGGGTCGGGATAAGATGATGAGCAAAATATTATGCTCGAAATATTATTTCGCCCAGTGCCAAAAACGCCACAGACCGGATGATTCGGCCACCGATACCTTGATCGCGCCCTCAGTTCATATCGCTGTGGCTGAACTCCTCGCCGAGAAAGTCGATCAGGGTGCGCACCGACGGCAGCAGGCCCCGGCGCGACGGGAAGATCGCATGGACGATCCCGCACTTGGGCGCCCAGCCCGGTACCAGATGCACCAGGCGTCCGGCGGCCATGTCGTCGCGCACCACCACGCTGGGCAGGTGGGCGATGCCGATCCCTGCCAGCGCCGCCTGGCGCAGGGCGATCAGGTCGTCGGTGACCATCCGCGGCTTGTGGCGAATCTGCGCGAGAGACTCGTCCGGGCCGAACAGTTCCCACTGGTACTCACGCTGCGCCGCGCCCCAGTGCAGGCTCGGCAGGCCGCTGAGGTCGGCGGGCGAGGCGGGGTTCGACAGGCGCGCGAGAAAGTCCGGGTGGCCGACCAGGCACTGGGTGCTGTTGCCCAGTACCTTCATCACCAGATCGCTGCTTTCCAGCGGCGGAAAGCGCACCCGCAGGGCGATGTCGAAACCTTCGTGGATCAGGTCGACCCGGCGATTGGTGCTCTCGATGAACAGCTCCACCAGCGGGTACTTGAGCATGTAGCGGGTCAGCATCGGCCCGACCCAGGAATTGAGCAGCGCGGTCGGGCAACTGATGCGCACCAGGCCCTGGGGTTCGGAACGGTTGCGCTCGATGACTTCCGCGGCGCTTTCCGCTTCCACGCGCATGGCCAGGCAGCGCTGGTAGTACTCGTGGCCGATCTCGGTGAGCGAGCAGTGGCGGCTGGTGCGGTGAATCAGGCGCACGCCGAGGCGCTCCTCGAGCTGGGCAATGCGCCGGCTGAGCTTGGACTTGGGCATGTCCAGGGCACGCCCGGCGGCGGCGAAACCACGGTGTTCGACGACCTGGGTGAAGTAATAGAGGGTGTTGAGGTCTTCCACCATCGTTCTCCAAATAGAACGCTAAGGACGATTTTTGCAGTCTAGTGCATCAAAGGTATGGGTTTTAAGGTGTATCCACGAAATAACTCACCCATGTCGGAGGCTCCAGCATGAAAAACATCATCGGTATCTACACCAGCCCACGGTCTCACTGGGTGGGCGACGGTTTCCCGGTTCGTACGCTGTTTTCCTACGACAACCTGGGCAAGCACATCAGCCCGTTCCTGCTGCTCGACCACGCCGGCCCGGCTGAATTCACCCCGACCCAGCAGCGGCGTGGCGTTGGTCAGCATCCCCATCGCGGCTTCGAAACCGTGACTATCGTTTACAAGGGCGAGGTGGAGCACCGCGACTCCACCGGCAGCGGCGGCAAGATCGGCCCTGGCGATGTGCAATGGATGACTGCGGCCTCGGGGATTCTCCACGAGGAGTTCCACTCCGAAGCGTTCGCCCGGTCCGGCGGCACCCTGGACATGGTCCAGCTGTGGGTCAACCTGCCAGCGCGGGACAAGATGGCCGCGCCCGGTTACCAGACCATCCTCGATGGCGACATTCCGGCCATCGCCCTGAAGGACAAGGCCGGCACCCTGCGGCTGATCGCCGGCGAGTTCGACGGCGTCAAGGGCCCGGCGCGCACCTTCACCCCGATCGACGTCTGGGACATCCGCCTGAATGCCGGCAAGCCCCTGACCCTCGACCTGCATGAGGGGCGCAACACCGCCCTGGTGCTGCTGCGCGGCACGGTCCAGGTCAATGGCCAGGAACTGGTGCGCGAAGGCCAGCTGGTGCTGTTCGAGCGCGATGGCGACCAGCTCAGCCTGGAAGCCAACAACGACGCGGTGGTGCTGCTGCTCAGCGGCGAACCGATCGACGAGCCCATCGTCGGCCACGGCCCGTTCGTGATGAACAGCGAGGCCGAGATCCACCAGGCATTCGTCGACTTCCAGTCCGGCCGTTTCGGCCAGATGCCTGGCTGACACCCACTTACCGACTTGCACAGGACGCGTAGGCCGGTTTCAGGGCCAGGGATGGCTGTTGCCTTAAACAAATGCCCCAGACCCAAGAGGAACTGCACATGAACAACCTCAACGCGGCCAACTTCAATGGCCTGAAACCGACCATCGACCCCAACGATGCGGCGATGCTGCTGATCGACCACCAGAGCGGGCTGTTCCAGATCGTCAAGGACATGGACGTGCCGCAACTGCGGGCCAATGCCATCGCCCTGGCGAAAGCCGCGACCCTGTTGCAGATGCCGGTGATCACCACGGCCTCGGTGCCCCAGGGGCCCAACGGCCCGCTGATCCCGGAAATCCACCAGGAGGCGCCCCATGCCCGGTACGTGGCCCGCAAAGGTGAAATCAATGCCTGGGACAACCCCGAGTTCCGGGCGGCCGTCGAGGCCACCGGCAAGAAAACCCTGGTAATCGCCGGCACCCTGACCAGCGTTTGCCTGGCGTTTCCGTCGATCGCCGCGGTGCATGAAGGCTACAAGGTGTTCGCGGTAGTCGATGCCTCGGGCAACCATTCGCGGCTGGCCACTGATCTGACAATCGCCCGCCTGGCCCAGGCCGGGGTGGTACCGATCGACATCATGGCTACGCTTTCTGAACTGCAGGGTTCGTGGAACCGCCCGGACGCCGAGCAGTGGGCCGCGGTCTACGCCCAGGCCATGCCGCACTATCAGTTGCTGATCGAGAGCTACCTCAAGGCCCAGCAAGTGGCGAATGAACACGAAGTGCTGGATTCCCAGCGCTGAACCAACACCCCCCACGCCGATTTCCTTTCGGTATCGACAAGAAGCGAGGACTACCCCATGACGACTGCCTACAAGCGTCTCGACAAAGACAACGCCGCCGTGCTGCTGGTGGATCACCAGGCCGGCCTGCTGTCCCTGGTGCGCGACATCGACCCGGACAAGTTCAAGAACAACGTGCTGGCCCTGGCCGACCTGGCCAAGTACTTCAAGCTGCCGACCATCCTCACCACCAGCTTTGAAACCGGCCCCAACGGTCCGCTGGTGCCCGAGCTCAAGGCACTGTTCCCGGACGCGCCGTACATTGCCCGGCCAGGGCAGATCAACGCCTGGGACAACGAGGACTTCGTCAAGGCGATCAAGGCCACCGGCAAGAAGCAACTGATCATCGCCGGCGTAGTGACCGAGGTTTGCGTGGCGTTCCCGGCGCTGTCGGCCCTGGAAGAAGGCTTCGAGGTGTTCGTGGTGACCGATGCCTCCGGCACCTTCAATGAGCTGACTCGCGATTCGGCCTGGAACCGCATGTCCACCGCCGGCGCGCAGCTGATGACCTGGTTCGGCCTGGCCTGCGAGCTGCACCGCGACTGGCGCAACGACATCGAGGGCCTGGGCACCTTGTTCTCCAACCACATCCCGGACTACCGCAACCTGATCACCAGCTACACCACCCTGACCTCCGGCAAATGACCGCCTGTAGCCGCTGGCGAAGGCTGCGATCGCTGGCGTAGCCGGCACGATCCAGGGCATGCGATCGACGACAGCTACGGCGCCGGACGCAGGCTGCGCCAGCGGCTACAGAGGTGAACGACATCGTTGCGGACAGGGGCCTCCCATGAGGCCCCTGTTTTTGTTTTTCCGGCTATACCTGCAAGGTCGCTTGTGTGAGATTGTCGCGCCTCTGACTGTGCTGGAGTTGCTTGATGTCGATTCTGTTCGCCGACCACCCACTGTTCGCCGCGCTGGCCCTGCTTCTGTTGGACATGCTGCTGTGGCGCTTGATCGGCGCGCGGGGCGGTTACTGGAAACTGCTGGTGCGGGTGCTGATCTTCACCCTGTACAGCGTGCTGCTGTTCAACCAGGGCCTGAACCCGATGCAGGCGGCGCCCTGGCCGGAGGACGTGCCGCTGCACCTGGCCGCGACGGGGTTGCAGATCGGTTGGTGGCTGTTCGGCGCCCGGACCCTGACGGTGTTGCTCGGCACCCTGATGATGCAACGGGTCGGGCATACCGGGCGGCTGTTGCAGGACCTGATGGGCGCGGTGATTTTCCTGATCGCCATCATCGCCGCCATGGCCTATGTGCTGGAGCTGCCGGTCAAGGGCGTGCTGGCCACCTCCGGCGCGGTGGCGATCATTGTCGGCCTGGCGCTGCAAAGCACCCTCAGCGACGTGTTCTCCGGCATCGTGCTGAACACCACCAAGCCCTATCAGCTCGATGACTGGATCTCCATCGACGGCACCGAAGGCCGGGTCACCGACATCGACTGGCGCGCCACCCGCTTGCAGACTTCCCAGGGCAGCATGGCGGTGATTCCCAATTCCATGGCGGCCAAGGCCAAGATCATCAACTTCAGCCGTCCCGCCGACATGCACGGGCTGTCCATCAGCCTCCAGGTCAGCCCCCATGCGCGGCCGCAAACAGTGATCGAGGCGCTGGAGCGGGCCATGCTCGGTTGCCGTTTCCTGCTCCCCAAGCCGGCCCCCAGCGTGGCCTTGAAAAGCTCGGGCAATGCCGGGGTGGAGTACGAAATCAGCGGCTTCGTGGCCTCCATGGGGCAGAAGCGCGAAGTGCGCAACCAGCTGTTCGACCTGGCCTTCCGTCACTTGCAGGCGTCCGGCGTCAGCCTGCTGTCCAGCGGTGAAAGCAGCGTGCCGGCCAACCTGTCGCGGCCGCGGGCGTTGCTGGACAGCTCGAGCATCTTCTCCACCCTGCGCCAGGAAGAGAAGGAAACCTTCAGCCAGAACATGAGCCTGCAGACCTTCCGTGCCGGCGAGACTATCCTGCCGGCGGGCGAGGTCAGCGATCACCTGCTGATCATCGAGTCGGGGGTGGTCTCGGTGAGCCTGATCCGCGATGGCAAGCCCTTCGAGGCCGGGCGCATGGGACCGGGCGAAGTGATAGGCGAGGCGGGCATCGCCGATCAGGCGACCGCGGCGGACTTCTCGGCCAAGACCTTCTGCACCCTGTACCGCATCGAAAACGAATACCTCAAGCCGTGCCTGGACGCGCGGCGCGATATCCACGAGGCGATGAAAAACCTCCTGGATTTCCGCCAGCACATCGCCCAGACCCTGACCCAGGAAACCCCGCGGCCGGTGGTGAAGAGAGGCTTCATGCAGTGGCTGCGCAACCGCGCCTAGCCGAATGGTCAATGCACCTGTAGGAGCGAAGCTTGCTCGCGATCCGCGTAGCGGCCATCCATTGCGGTGCCTGAACGGACGCTATCGCGCGCAAGCTGCGCTCCTATAGAAGAGAGGGGGACATTGGTCACCTGGTCTTAGCCGGAATTGGTCATTGGTATGGAGCGGGCCCGGGCTTAACGTAGCGTCACATTCACTTGATCTGGAGCCATCCCATGCAACCGCGTATCGATTTCTACACCGCTTCGCCGGACGCCCTCAAAGCCATGATCGCCCTGGAAACCGCGGTCTCGAAACTGCCCCTGGAAAAGTCCCTGATCGAGTTGGTGAAGCTGCGCGCCTCGCAGATCAACGGCTGCGCCTTCTGCGTCGACATGCACACCGCCGACGCGCGCAAGAGCGGGGAAACCGAGCGCCGCCTGTACGCGGTCTCGGTCTGGCGCGAAACGCCGTTCTTCACCGACCGCGAACGGGCCGCCCTGGCCTGGACCGAGTCCCTGACCCGGTTGAGCGAAACCCACGCGCCGGATGCCGACTACGAGCTGCTGAGCAGCCAGTTCAGCCCCAGCGAGCAGGTCGACCTGAGCCTGGCCATCGCCACCATCAACAGCTGGAACCGCCTGGCGGTGGGTTTCCGCAAAATGCCCCAGGCCTGATTCCGAGGCTCAATGGCCGTCGGCTGACGGCGCCGGCGGCGGGGTGACCTTGCGCATCAGGGGCACCATGGCCGTGGCGATGATGAAACACACCATGATCATCAGGAACGCGTCGCCGTAGGTTTGCGTCTGCGCTTCGCGATAGGTCAGTTGCCAGAGTTGGCGCAGGCTGGCGCTGACGCCTTCGTCACCGCTCTGGCCCAGCGCCGCGAAGTTGCCGCCGACCCGGGCCAGCCATTGGTTGAGCGCTTCGTTGCTGCTGTTGAGGTGTTCGGCCAGGCGGCTGAAGTGCAGGTTGGTGCGGTCGTTGAGAATGGTCGCGCAGGCCGCGATGCCGATGGCGCCGCCCAGGTTGCGCATCAGGTTGAACAGCCCCGAGGCATGCTTGAGCCGCGCCGGCGCCAGTCCGCCCAGGGTCAGGGTCACCGCCGGCGGCACCGCCAGCTGCTGGGCGATGCCGCGCAAGGCTTGCGGCAGCAGCAATTCCCTGGCCCCCCAGTCATGGGTGATGGGGCTGAAATCCCACATCGACACGGCGAACAGCCCGAGGCCCGCCATCATGATCCAGCGCAGGTCGACGCGGTTGGCGAGGAACGCATACAGCGGGATCGCCAGCACCTGGAACACCCCGGTGGAAAACACCGCCATGCCGATATCCAGCGCGCTGTAGCCACGCACCCGACCGAGAAACAGCGGCGTCAGGTAGATGGTGGCGAACAGGCCGATGCCGGTGACGAAGGAAAAGAAACAGCCAAGAGCAAAGTTGCGGTCCTTCAGGGCGCGCAGGTCGACGATCGGGTTGGCCACCTGCAGGGTGCGGCCGATAAAGGCCAGCCCGGCCAATCCGGAAACCCAGGCGGTGGTGAGGATGGTGCTGTCGCTGAACCAGTTCCAGCGCGGGCCTTCTTCCAGGGTGTATTCCAGGCAGCCGAGAAACAGCGCGAGCAGCAGCATGCTCAGGTAGTCGGCGCCCTTGAGCAGCGCCAATTCCGGCTGGTCGATCCGGACCAGCATGGGCACTGCCACGGCGACGAAAATCCCCGGCAGCAGGTTGATGTAGAACAGCCAGTGCCAGCTCGACACCTCGGTGATCCAGCCGCCGATTACCGGGCCCAGGGTCGGCGCCAGGGACGCCACCGCGCCGATGGTCGCCGCGGCGATCACCCGCTGTTTGCCGGTGAAGAAAAAGAACGCGGTGGTGAACACCAGGGGGATCATCGAGCCGCCGAGAAACCCCTGCAGAGCGCGGAACACAATCATGCTCTGGATGTTCCAGGCCACGCCGCACAGCAGGCTGGCCAGGGTGAAGCCGACCGCCGAGGCGCAGAACAGCCAGCGCGTGGAGAACACCCGCGACAGCCAGCCCGACAGCGGGATGACGATGATTTCGGCGATCAGGTAGCTGGTCTGCACCCAGGCGGTTTCATCGGTGCCGGCCGACAGCCCGCCGCCGATGTCGCGCAACGAGGCCGAGACGATCTGGATATCCAGCAGGGCGATGAACATGCCCATGCACATGGTGGCGAAGGCGAAGACCTTGGTCACCGTGGCCATGCTGGCCGGATTCAGAGGCTGGGCCGGGGCGGCGAGGGCGCGGCTCATGGCGCGCTGGCCACGGCAGGTTCAGGCGTCTCGGGCTCGTTTTGGGTATTGACCGCGGCCGTCACCGACAGGCCGGGGCGCAGTTGGCCGAGCAGCGCGTCCTGCGGGTCGAGGATCACCCGTACCGGCACCCGCTGGACGATCTTGGTGAAGTTGCCGGTGGCGTTCTCCGGTGGCAGCACGCTGAACTGCGCGCCGGTGGCCGGGGCCAGGCTGTCGAGGTGGCCGTGGAATTCCCGGCCGGGCAGCACGTCGGCGCGGATCACCACGCGCTGGCCCGGGCTCATGTGTTGCAGCTGGTCTTCCTTGAAGTTGGCGTCCACCCACAGGCCGCTGGCCGGCACCAGCGACAGCAGTTGCGCGCCGGCCTGGGTGTAGGCGCCATTGCGCGCCCGGCGGTTGCCGATCACCCCGTCCATGGGCGCGCGGATTTCCGTGTAGCCCAGGTTCAGTTGCGCCAGGTCGCGTTCGGCGCGGGCCTGGAGCAAGGCTGCCTTGGCTTGCAGTTTCTGGGTGGCGATCACTTGCAACTGGCGCTGGGTCGCCAGCAGTTCGGCCTGGGCCCGGGTGTTGAGGGCCTGGGCGGTCTTGAAACCGGCCTCGGCCCGTTGCGCGCTTTCCACCGACACCGCCGAGCTGCCCACCAGGCGTTTGTAGCGGGCATTGTCGTCGCGCGAGCGGGTCATTTCCGCGGCGGTGGCATCGATCCCGGCGCGGGCCTGGCTGATCACCGCGTGCTGCAACTGTTCGGTGGCATCCAGGTTGGCCAGCAGCGCTTCCTCGGCGGCCACCGCGCCTTCGGCCTTGGCCAGGCTGGCGCGGTAATCCCGCGAGTCGAGGCGGATCAGCAGGTCGCCGGCCTTGACCCGCTGGTTGTCGCTGACCAGCACCTGCTCGATGTAGCCAGCCACCTTGGGCCCGATCACCGTCACGTCGCCGCCTATATAGGCGTCGTCGGTCTGCTCGATAAAACGTCCGCTGGTCCACCAGTGCAGGCCGTAGAACACCAGTGCCGCCAGGGCCACCGACGCCAGGGCGGCAAGTAGCATGCGCTTGAGCAAAGGCGGCCTGGCCGGGGCCGGAGTGGCGGCGACAGTGGCAGGGTCGATGGCGGGCAGGCTGGTCATGGCAGGTACCTGGAGTGGAAATATTACGACTGAAATATGATGTTTGTAATATTTTATTGCAACTCAATTTTCGTACCGATCGTCAGGTGCGACCTGGGGGCATGGGCGGATGACGCGGGCGTTTGGCGAGGAGGAATCAGGGCCCAAACGGAAGCAGTTGGCGCAAGCCGTGGCGAAGACTATTGTTGGCAATCTGAATAACTGCCCGAAGAGAGCGATGCCATGAACACCAGTGATTTGCTTGAACAGTTGCTGCGCGCCGGCCAGGCCTCGATGACGCAGCAGGGT
>NZ_JACNAC010000066.1:0-33832 GCF_017349775.1 Pseudomonas sp. GW460-12-10-14-TSB1 | reverse complement strand
TTGATGTTTAGAAGGAGGGTCTACTGCAGTAAATCTGCGTGTTGCAGGCCAGCCATTTGGCCTGCAAGCACACTCATGGCGACCACCAGCAAGTGGGTGATGGAGAGAAGCGCCATTTACGCGAGATGGGTTTGGTAACGCGCTTTCACCTCCGCCACGCTCAGCCACTTACGTCGCGAATGCACCACGCGATGACAATTAGCACATAGCAACGCCAGGTCAGTGAGCTTGGTTTTGTCACCGGGTTGGAGTGTGTGCAGTGGCTTAGTGTGGTGAATGTCGATGATGCCTTCGATATCCGCACCATAGGTTTTGCTGAAGTTGAAGTCGCAGGCTTCGCACTTGAGTTCACCGTGTTTCTTGAGGGCCTCGTCCTTTTTGTGTTTGACGAGCTTTTTGTCCCTTTCCCGTACCCGGTGTACTCGGGTGAGTACTTTGCCTTCCTCAGCCTCGAAGAAGCCTGGCTCTTCCTCTTCATTTAAATTTATGGGGGTAGTCGTGCCGGACTCGACGTTGGCGTTGATGGCGGCCACTACTTCAGCGAGTCGTTTGGGGTTGTTAGCGAACTCCAGCCATACCAACTCTTCATCCTTGTTGCCTTTCGCAAGACCAGTACGACCGGAGTTGGTGTAGCTCGGATCCCAACGACGGAAATTGTTGAGCTTCATGCAGACACCGTTGGTGTTGCGAAAGCTCGGGTTCTTACTCACGCCAGTGGCGTTGCCAATGAGGTTAAGGCTCTGTGATAAGGCTTCCACTTCCGGGTGGTTCTTCCCGGGCAACCCACCGCGATGGCGGAGGTAAAGGTCCAGGGCCAGGACAAGCTCGTCGCGACTCCAAGGGGGATTGGATTGATTACTGGTGGGTGAGGAGGGCATGGGCTATCCGTAGGTTTCCCGTTTCTTTGTAGGAAGAAACGCAATATTCAATAAGAATATTCTCGTCTGATAGCGTTTGGGAATTATGCGGTGTGCGAATGATGTTCGCTGGAGAGGCTCATCCTGATAGGAGCTTCCCGAACACAGCCGCTTCCTTGAGTGCTGTGCTCGGGTTAGTACCATCGATTAGTCGTTGTTTTGCTCGGCTAGCCGGCTTGCAAAATATTGCGTGGTCTCTGGATCGGTACAGTACAGATAGCAACCTTTCATCCCACGGGTCATCAAGGTTCGATAGGTGTTTTTGATGATCAGGTCCGTCTCCTGCTGCGCCAGAACAGGCTGCTCTTTCATCAACTTTTTCCAGCCACGAATCGACTTGTCGTACTTGTCCCGCTCATGGGGCGAAGTCACTACCTGGCCATTACGCACGATCAAATCCGGTCCGATGATCACACCGATGTAATCCACTTCCAGCCCTTGGCAGGTATGGATGCAGCCGACCTGTTCTACGGAGTTCTCCGCGATGATCCACAAGCTGCCGTCCTGATCCAGGTTCCATTGGCGAGCGTAGTGGTCACCGATCTCGATATCCTTGGCCTTGGAGTCTTTCTTACTACGCCATGGCCAGCAGTAACCGGCGACAACCCGCGCTTTGTTTCCATGATTCTTTTGTTCGATGGCCTCGTGCATCGCTTGCGGGGAGTCGAACACCTTGAACTCGTACTCGCTGGCATCGAGCAATGGGTTGGCGGTCTGGCGAATACCCAGTACGTCATCCAGCCACGCCAAGTAGCCGTCGGAACCACTGCAACGGAACTGCGAAGACAGGGTGTATTCCTCCACCGTTGCCCCTCTGGCCTCGGCAAACGTGCGGATCGCTTGTTTGCTGCCGATATCCTTTAAGGTCACGCGCTGATCTTCGTCGATAAAGAACACTGTGCATTTAGCGGACCCGATCAATTCCTTGATCTGGTTGTCGCCCTCGTTGCCATAAAAACCACTTTTTTCATTGAGCCTGTGGGCTTCATCAACGATCAGCGCGTCATAAAAGTCGGGCTTAATCTCCATATAGGCGCCCGAACCGGAAAACAGGCTGGAGAACTTGGTGGGCTTGATGGTGCCGATCAGTTTCTTCTCGTACACGGCACGTGGCGCGGCGTTTTTCGAGACATACCTGCTCATCAACCGTAAGGCGGTGAGCGTTACTAACAGATTGATAGCCACGACCGTTTTTCCGGTACCTGGACCGCCTTCAATAATCACGACCTTTGGAGCCTCGGCAGAGGCTTCTTTGACCGCAGCCAGTACCGACTCAAAAACTTCCTTCTGATCATCAATCAGTACGAACTCAGGCTTGCCCTCCATCAGCCCGCTAAGTGCCTCAGCCAACGCTTTGGACGGGCGGATCTTGCCGCTGGAAAGCTCGTAAAGCACCTCTTTGTTGTCGCCGTAATAGATGTGCTGCTTGAGGAAACTTCTCAGCTTTGTCAGCTCGTCTGGGCCCTTGAGGAACAACGGTGCCTTGCTGGTATAGGCGTCGTAGTGAGCTGAGTCGATAACGCCATCGCTGACGTAGTTATGCAGATAGGCGCAGGGGCGGACTTGGATGCCTTTGTCATAGACGGCCTCATTGAAACCCTCTAGCAAAGTGGCGTACGACCACACCTGATAGGACGGGTGAATGGTTTCCACATGACTGCCACCTAGCGCCGTCTTCACGATCGCGTCCTTATTGGTGGCGCTGGCTTTGCTCCACTGTTTCAGTTCGACCAGCACTGCATTTTTGGTCTGATATTGATCGTGGCCTGTCAGCAAGAAGTCGATGCGTTTCATGGATTGCGGAATGTGCAGCTCAATGGCCACGCCAGCGTCATCCGGCAGATCCTTATCGCGCAGGACCTTGGCCATATAAGTCAGCGAACCTTGCCAAGATCTGATCTCCGAAGCGGCCACTTTCTTGCCCGTGGCCTCTTTGAAGTGCTTGAGGATGACCTCTTCGATATCGTCGTTATCGCAAACGTCGAGGAATTGCTGTTTGGTCGCGGCGTAAACGATCACGAATAGTCCTTAGAGCCCAGAGGGTCAGAGTTGGTCGTACTTCTTGCTGGTGCTTTTGGCTTTGTCGACGGGGTACTTCTGGCCGTTCAGCGCGAGTTTGCTGGTCACCGCTTCGTTGAGGTCGACGCCCAGCACAGTGCTTAGGCGCACCAGGTACATCAGTACGTCAGCCAACTCATCCTTCACTGCTTGAGCAGTTTCTGGGCGCTTGGCCGCATCCATGGCATCGGCTTCGCTCATCCATTGGAAGATTTCGCAGAGCTCTCCGGTCTCACCGGTAAGGGCCAGGAGCAGGTTCTTGGGGGAGTGGAACTGTTGCCAGTCGCGGTCGTCGGCAAAGCGCTGTAGTGCGGTTGCTAAGCGCTCGATGTCGAGTAATGGGGTGGGGGAGTCAACAGCAGTGCTCACAATCTCGCCTCTTGGTTGACTACAGCTGGTGCGACTGGGAGCTGCGTCAGAAATCGGAGCGTGGATTGTAAGAGGTTTCTTTTTTTGTGGAAGGATTTTTGCTGATCTACCTTGAGGGGCAGCTGCACATTCGTTTTTATGGAGGCAGGTTGGCGAGGTAGGAGTTGGATCTAGCTAGCTGACCCAAACGTCTGTTGCTTGCCATTTAGTTGAGGGTACGGGTCTCAGTTTTTTTCCCGCTCGGTTTGACGAGGGGCCCTAACTCGTCGGAGCCCCGTTGGGGCAACGATGCTTTGTAGAAAGAATTCGCATGACTGCTTTCGATCCAGGCTGCGTGAAGACCTCGAGCCTAGTTGGAACCCTGAAAATGGGCCAAAAAACTACGCTTCTACGTGAGGTCCAGGCTGAGCCTACCGATAAATTTTAGATTTCACATACACATAGAAGTGCAGACTTCAATTTTTGCTTAGGGATTTCACGTAACCTGGACCAAAGGCAATAATTAATATGCCTCTATGAAGGCAGGGGCGAGCCAGGACGGGATTTAGTTGATACCGGAGAGCTAGGTGTGGGATGAGTTTAAGTCGATCAAAAATAAAAACGAGATGATGCTCTGGCAAGCTTGCGCCTACCGCTACAGTTAGTGGGTATTGTTCCGCAGGTGCAGGGGGATTGACCAAGAAGACGGCAGAGTGTTGGGTTGCGAATGGATTAAAGTCAACGCCAACAACGTTTGAGCAACCAAATACATGGGTGAGAGCAAGTGATTGGGTATTAAAGCGATTGATCGTCCTGGTTAAAATCTGTGGGCGTTCGCCGGGTATAGACGCGTTGATGGCAAAGTAATATCTTTTAGGGGCGAGAAGCTTCTTACGACCACAAATGTAAGGTTGAAAGAAGGTGGCGACAAGGAGGCCTATTAACAGTCGTTAGTGGGAAGTTAATTAGATATTAACGGGTCGAAAAATGCGCATATCTGAATTTTATAAGCTTGATCGGAATCAATCGCAATTGGATTTTGTCGATGTGAGGCTAGAAACTGATGTTCCTGTGTTTTTAGATCCTACGGCGATAAAGTCATTAGAGTCTCCTTGGGGGAATGAGTTATCATCTTTGTTGCAAAGTTTTTTTGAAACTGTCCTGTTAAATATTAAAGGTGGTAAAGATCAGGTCGCTCAAGCGCTTTTGGCCTCATTGAGTGAACGTAATGAGTTTCATCTTGGTTATTCTAAAGGCAAATCTCAAGGCCATGCGTTCGGTGTCAAGTCTGCAGAAACGGTCTGGGGGGCATTGTCTAAAAGTAATGCTTCGTTGACAGGGCTGCTGGAGGATTTAGAGGATACGTGCCTTTTAATTGAAGGTGTGGGCCCCGATATGGTGTCTGATGCAGTAAGTAATATTCTGCGTGGGCCCTTAATAAAGTACACGCAAGACATGTGTGCTTACTACGGTATTCCCATGAGTACCGGAGTCGTGTCAGGCCCTATATGGGATCCGGTGAAGGGAAAGTGGATAGACGGATATGTTACTCTTCCCATAGCTGGATCTTTTGGGAAAGTCATTTTTGTGCCGAAGATTTTGGTTCGGCAGAAGTTGTCTTACAAGGTTGATGAGTATTATCGACATTACTTGCTTCCTGAAATGCAAATGGCTGAGTTAAAGGCTAGAACTTCGCTTGTGGAAGTTCTCAGGGATGGGCGTGAGCGAGTTACTAAAAAAGCACTGATGGATAAATATGGGTCGGACAAGCTGGCCATTGTAAATATGACGCTAAAGTATCCTCATGCGTTAGAGGACTATCGAGAGGCTAAGCGAGATAAAAGTCCGCCTCCTCTTAGTCACGAAGCGATTGCAGATGTTGAAAGCGTCGATAAACCAGATTGGAATGCGCTAAAATCGGCGTTGATGGCTATTCCAACGGGTAATGATAGTGCTACTGCTTACGAAAACATTATAGAGAAAATATTTTCGTCGCTATTTTATCCATCGCTATGCAACCCGACCAAGCAACATAGTATTCATGATGGAAGAAAGCGTGTCGATATTACATATACTAATGAGGCTAAAGTTGGTTTTTTTCATTGGGTGGGATTGCATTATCCGTCATCGATGATATTTGTGGAGTGTAAGAACTACGGTAAAGAGTTGGGTAATCCTGAGGTGGATCAGCTTTCAAGTAGATTTTCACCTAGAAGAGGGACTGTAGGGATACTCACGTGCCGGACAGTACAGGATAAATCGAGGTTGGCCGCTAGATGTCACGATACTGCCACGGACTCTCGAGGCTATATAATTGTCTTGGATGATGAGGACGTTTGTGCGTTGGTAGATGAGCGTTTGAGGGACTTGGAGTCATGCAGTTATGCGTTGCTGCGTAGTAAGTTCATGGAGCTGATTAGCTAGCTTTTAGAGTGGCTGCTTCGTGAGTCTCTGTTTTTTTGGAGCGGATCAGCGCCTCGCAGTACCCATAGGGAATAGCCGGTCACGTTGATCCGTTTTAAGTTGTCTGAAGACTAAAGCTTCATCGATTTTATCGTGAGTGGAAAAGGCGGGTGCAAACAGAAATTTATATTTAACTGTTGCGTATGGTTTGTCTGGTTTTGGCCGCTTTTTGCCCGTCATGATCGACCAGAATCAATCCAACATGGATGAGTGTCGATGGCTATTGGAGACCACTGAGCGTTCGATTGTGTCTACGAAACTTGAAGCTGTTCATGATAATGGGGCTTGTTTTATGTTTTGAGGAAAAACAAGCTGCCCCCCGTTAAGCATCTTTTGGCTAGGTTTCCAGGTATTAAAAAAGCCGACCTTTGGCCGGCTCTCTGTGGTTTTAGGTCATGCGCTAAAAGAACGCGTCTCAATCACCGCCAACACATCCCGCACATCCTGCAGCAGCAACCGGGCGGTATTGGTCACGGTGCCAATGTCCTTGTCGCTGGAGTCTCGTAATGTAGTGCAGGCCATCAAATTCAGGTAGTCGAGCGTGGTGCGCAAACGCTCGCTGGCACACGCATGCAAATCTACCAGCGGCGCATGCCTGTCGATAAACAGCACCGGTCCATCGCTGGAAATTGGGGTTAGAGGGATAAAACGTTCGGATGGGTCTTGAGTCTTCATGGCGTCGTTTCTTCCAAAAAAATGAAAAATCGCCACCTGTTGCTGCGAATCAATTGGGTGGCAGCTGTACGCGGGTTCGCAGACCGAGGAAAGAAACAAACCCGGTAGACCCGAAGGTCTCCCACGCACAGCCGCCATAAACGAAACGAAGGCGAAGTTTGCCTGAGTTGTCATTGACTGTGTTGTTTGAATCTTTCTGTTGGGCTGCGAAACCCTGTCGCTGACCGGAGTCAGCAGACGTGAAAACTATAGGTGTGAGGCGGATTCGGGACAACGGCAGGGCTGTAGGAAAGGTCTCGATTGTGGGTAGGGCGAGGCTGAGTCGTTGATCCTTGTCGCAAGCGAGATGGTTACGAAGAGCCCCGTAGCGATTACCGCAGGTCTAGACCGTGGGGCAGCGTCCACCATTCAGTCGCTGAGGTTCATCCGAACAATCGTGGTGCGCCGTTTTAGGGCCGCTGCGCGCCCCATCGCAGCCTCGCGGGCTCGGCAGCGGCTACAGGGCCGCAGCAACACCCTCTGATCCCCCCAACCAACTTTGCTATCCTGCGCGCCTTTTATTTATTGCAAGGAGCGCAGGCATGACCCAGTCCGTTGGTGGCGGGAGGCGAGTAGGGGCAGGGACTCGGGGTGGTGTGTCTCGCCTGGGGCATTTTCTATCCCGGTTGGCGCCGGCGCTTTTGGTGGGTATGGCGCTGGGTGTGCCCACGGCCAACGCCAACCCCATCACCACCTACCGCGGCACGCTCGGCGATACGCCGGTGGAGTTGGCGCTCACCTATGACTCGCAATACGGCGGCGGGATGTCCGGCTATTGGTTTAGCGGGGCCGAGCGGTTGCCGATGCCTTTGGAGCTCACGCCGTTTCGTCAGGGCGGGGGGCTGTTGATCAATATCATGGATAACCCGACCTTGCCGGCGGCGGCTGTGTCGTTGCAGCCTTTTGCCGAGGGGGCTGAGGCGTTGCAGGGGGCCTTGGTCGATTTGCGCACGGGCGTGCAGCAGCCGTTGCGGTTGCAGCGGGTGATGCGTTTTGGCGGGAGTCAGCGTGAGGCCTTTGACGGTGAGTTGTTGCAGCCGGCGGCCGACAAGCAGTTCTATTTCAGTGTGCATGCCGTGCGCAATGCCGGGGAGGACACGGGGCGGGTGGACAGTATCCGGGTGCTGAGCCGGGCCACCGGCGAGGTGGTGCAGGAGGTGGGCGGGCAGTGGTGCCTGGCTCCGACCGGGACTCGCACCCTGACTTTCGAGCATTTCGATGCCGATTCAACCATCGATTTCCAGGTGCAGGGCTACAGCTTGAACGGCCCGTACGGCAGTGTGCTGTGCGCGCCGACCGAGTATTACCTGTACCACCCACAGACCCAGGCGTATCTGCGCCATCCGCAGTTGGAGCAGTTCGCCGCGGAGGGCACTGTGCGCTTTGCCGCGGGCGGGCAGATGGAGTTCAGCAAGCAGGACTTTGTCAACTTCAGTGCGGGCATCCGGCGTTGGGATTATTACCGCGTGATCAGCCCTGATCGGCTGGAATTTATTCAGTCTGGTGAGGAGCGTTTCTGATGCGGCTGGTTGATCTTTTTCGCGGGCTGGCGGCGTTGTTGCTGGTGTCGTGGCTAGTGCCGGCGCAAGCGGCCCACGGGGTGTACCAGGGCACCTTGGGCAAGCAGGCCATTGTGCTGACGCTGGGCAGCCAGAACGCGCTGTACCAGGGGACCTATGCCTACCAGCGCTATCGCACGCCGATCCGCCTCAAGCCGACCTTCAGCTTCAGCAACAAGGTGCTGGCCATGGACGAGTTGGACGAGCAGGGCCTGCCGGTGGCGCGCTTGCAGTTCAACGACCTGATGGTCAGCCGCCAGAGCGAGCAGGTGCGCGGCAGCTGGACCAGCTATCGCACCGGCAAGACCTTGCCCATCGCCCTGAAGCTGGTGGCCCTGGTGAACTCGGACTACTCGTGGCCGCAGCCGAACACCACGCTGTTGCAGAGCGCGTCTACCAAACGCTGGTATTTCCAGGTGCCGATGCAGGGCAATGACCAGCGGATAACGGCGATCGAGGTGGTGGACAAGGCCAGTGGCAAACCGCTGCAGACCCTGACGCTGGCGGCGCCGGGTTGTCTGTATCAAGGGGTGGATATGTTGCAGGTGCAGGCGGAGGGGGAGAGCCTGCGGATCAGTTTGAGCGACTGCAAGTTGCCGGGGTTTCAGTGGAATGAGGGGAGTGGGCGGTTTGAGGCTTTGCCTTGAGCCGGTTTTGGCTTTGTAGGTTGGTCTTGGTGTTTAGTCAGACAGGCCGTGCTTTCAGGTTTTGCGACTGCTATGCAGTCGATCACAGCCTCGCGGGCTCGGCAGCGGCTACAGGGGTGGTGTCAGTTCGCGCTGCATGATCAGGGTGCGTTCCTCGCCATGGTATTGCTCGCGCAGGGTACGAAAGCCCAGGTTGGCGTAGAAGCCTTCGGCGGTGATCGAGGAGGGCACGGTCAGTTGGGTGATGCCGGCGCTCAGGGCCTGGCGTTCGAGTTCGGCCATCAGTTGGCGGCCGACGCTCTGGCCTTGTCTTTCCGGGGCGACGAAGACCGAGCGCACTACATAGCCGTCGAGGCTGGCGGTGCCGACGATTTCGCCGGCCGCCTGGGCCACCCAGACCTGGCGTTTGCTCAATAACTGGCGCACGGCGGGCGGGCTGAAGTTTTGCCGCACCTGGGCGATCACGGCGGCTGGGTAGTCCTGGGCGTTGCTGGTCTGCAGGGCGGCGATGATCAGGCGGCTGATGGCGTCGGCGTCCTGCTCGTGGGCGGGGCGGATTTCACAGTCCATGTGGGGGCATCCTTCGATCGGTAGACCCGGACACTAACCTTGGCGGGTCCGGTTCGCCAAGGGCTCAGTGCATGCGGCGCGCTTCCAGCCATTGAAACAGCAGCATGCCCGCCAGCATGGCCAGGACAAATACCCAAGCCTGCCAATGGAGCGTGAACAGCAGGGTTAGCCCCGGCCCCGGGCAGATGCCGGCGATGCCCCAGCCGATGCCGAACAGCAGGCTGCCACCGATCAGGCGGCGGTCGATGTCGCGGCGGGTGGGCAATTGCATGGTCGCGCCGAGCAGGGCATTGGGCTGCTTGATGGCCCAGTGGAACGGCCACCAGGCAGCGCCGATGGCGCCGAACATCACCAGGGCCAGGGACGGGTCCCACTGGCCCGCCAGGTCCAGAAAGCTCAGGACCTTGGTCGGGTTGGTCATGCCCGACAGCAGCAGGCCGAGGCCAAACAACAGACCGGCGATAAAAGCCGTGACCTTGCGCATGTTCATAGCCCCATCCCGTGGCGCAGCAGCCAGACGGTGATAAAGCCGGTCAGCATAAAACTCAGGGTGGCGACCAATGAGCGCGGCGACCATCGGGAGATGCCACAGACCCCATGGCCACTGGTGCAGCCCGCGCTGTAGCGCGTACCCAGGCCCACCAACAGCCCGGCGCCGATCAGGCCGGCGATGCCGCTTTGGAACTCGATCGTCGGCAACACCTGGAACAGCCCCCAGAACAACGGCGCCAGCAGCAGGCCCGACAGGAACAGCGCCTTCTCGCTCCAGCCTTCGCTGCCCGGTTGCAGCAGGCTGCCCAGCAAGCCACTGATCCCGGCGATGCGCCCGTTGGCCATGACAAACAGACCGGCGGCCAAGCCAATCAGCGCGCCACCGGCGAGGGCGCTCCAGGGCGTGAAGTGCAGCCAGTCGATGTTCATGGGGAAGGGGACCTTGTGCAGGGGAAGGGTGAGTGGAGTTTAGTCTTTGGGGGGGTGGTGCGATATGTCTGAGGTGGTTAGAGGAGAGTGGTGATGTCAGTTGGAGAGTTGCCTGTGAGAGCAGCGGTATGCCGCAGAGCATCAACGCGTCAACTGGGCGATGAGTGCTCTCATTACCAAGGCGTCCAGTTAGGTTTGTGAGGGAGTTGTTTACCAGCTGCCATAGGGAATGCCGTATTTCTCTATGTACCGCTTGGAGTTCTCGGACTGGGGGTAATAGTGCCCATTTGATTTTCCAAGGTGTGGCCCCAGCGGTTCAACTTCAGCTTGGACGCGGGCGACTTTGATCGGGTGATGACACTCATCTCTTACCCATACTTGTACGATGCCGCCAGGAGCCAGCCCTAAGTTGACTGAGGCCATATAGCTGGCGGTTTGTTTCGGAGTTTCCGGGCAACGCCGGGCGGTGGTCTTACGCATGATCTGCCGGGCCTCTTCCGGAATATCGATCCATACCCGATAAGTTTGCGGTTCAACCACCGATTGCCAACGTACGAAAATGCGTTTGGGCAGGTCGGCACCGATCACCGATTTGCCATCACCACCAACCTCGCTCCAACCTCTGGCCCATTCCTTTTTATAACCAAGGTCGCCACCTGATGCAGTCCCTCGGCCGGTGCGGAGAAACAGTTTTCCGTTGATGTCCTCTACTGCGCTGTCTTCAACCCAGACTTCCATGTAGTAGGGTTCGGTAAAGCCAAGTTCCCACCAGGGGCTTTTGGGATCGTTTTTTGCGGAAAGCGGATCGCTGGCTAGGCAGCCAGTCAACAGCAGTGTGCCCAGCAGGGCGATGAATGCTTTCATTGCCGGCGTGTTCGGTTGTAAGTCGGGGGATGTGTTCACGTAGTAAAGTGCGCCGATACCAAGAGAGTTCTGCTTACCAACTGCCATAGGGAATGCCGTATTTCTCTATATAGCGTTTGGATTTTTCGCTGACCTTATAGGCGTAACGCCCATTGTTTTTGCCTTGGTCCGGTCCTAGCAGCTCAACTTCGGCTTGGGTCCGCACTACTTTTATCGGATGACGGCATTCATCCCTTACCCACACTTGAACAATGCCGCCCGGCGCCAGCCCCAGATTGACCGAGGCCATATAGCTGGCGGTTTGTTTTGGCGTTTCTGGGCAACGACGGTCGGTCGCCCTGCGCATGATCTGTCGGGCATCTTCCGGAATATCAATCCATACCCGATAGGCTTGCGGTTCAACCACCGATTGCCAGCGCACGAAAATGCGTTTGGGCAGGTCGGCACCGACTACGGATTTGCCAGCGACTCCGACTCCAGTCCATCCCCTCGCAGACTCCCGGTTGTCCTCAGGTTGTCCGCCTGCTGCAGTTCCGCCGCCGGTGCGGCGAAACAGTTTTCCATTGATATCTTCTACCGCGCTGTCTTCAACCCAGACTTCCATGTAATTGGGCTCGGTGAAACCGAGATCCCACCAGGGATTTTTGGGGTCGTTTTTTCCGGATAGCGGATCGGTGGTCAGGCAGCCACTTAGTAGCAGTGTGCTCAGCAGGGCGATGAATACTCTCATTACCAAAGCGTCCAGTCAGGTACGTGAGGGGACGTGATTGTTGAGCAGCGTGCTTCGATATCAGAAGGGTTCTGTCTACCAACTGCCATAGGGAATGCCGTACTTCTCTATGTAGCGCTTGGAATTCTCGGGTAGCGGGTAGTAGTGCCCGTTTGATTTACCCAGGTGCGGCCCCAGCGGTTCAATCTCAGCTTGCGCACGGGCGACTTTGACTGTGTTGCGGCATTCATCTCTGACCCAGACTTGTACGATGCCACCGGGGGCCAGGCCTAAATAGAGCGATGCCATATAGCGAGCAGTCTGATGCGGAGTTTCCGGGCAGCGTCGGTTAGTCGAGGTGGTCATGATTTTCCGGGCCTCTTCTGGAATATCCACCCATGCCCGATAGGCCTGTGGCTCTACGACCGATTGCCAGCGTACGAAAATGCGCTTGGGCAGGTCAGCGCCAACCACTGATTTACCGCTACCTCCAACTCCCTTCCCGCCCCATCCTCTGGCCCACTCTTTGTCGTAACCCATATCACCACCCGCAGCGGAGCCGCCGCCAGTGCGAAGGAATAGCTTGCCGTTGATATCTTCAACAGCGCTGTCTTCAACCCAAACTTTCATATAGAACGGCTCGCTGAAGCCAAGCTGCCACCAAGGTGCCTTGGGGTCGTTTTTTCCAGATAGAGGATCGCTGGTCAAGCAGCCAGTTAGCAGTAGTGCGCCCAGCAGGGCGATGAACATTCTCATTACCAAAGCGTCCAGTCAGGTACGTGAGGGTGTTGCACACGCACGGCATCCACCGTGGGGGCGTTGATATAGACGACTTTAAGGCTGCCGCCATCCTGTTTGCCAAGTGGGTGGTTCCAGTGAGCCGAAAGATGGATATAACGCAGTTTGAGCATGGCCTCCTCGGCTGGAGTCGTACTGTAGTCACCGGCGACAAATCTGTCACAAAGGGCTTGCAGTTCTTGCGGGATGGCGTAGTCCAGATCCTGTTCGTCGATGGCGTTGAAGCGCACACCATTCTCCCTAGCCAGTTCATACATGACGCGTAGATACACCCTCGATAGCCTGTTGCTCATTGGGCGCTTGAGTTGCAGGCCGGCATATATCCGTTTTTTTCGTGGGGCGAGGCGGTCCTGTGGATCTTGCGGTAGAACCATCGGCTCCGGTGTGATGATTTCCAGCCATTGTGCGGGCCAACCCTCGGTCAGCCAGCGCTTTCTTATCAGGGTTGCGTCCCGGTAAATCGAGGTCTGGGTCACGTCAGTATTGATCGGCACCTCCAGCGCCTGCATCGGACTGACCAGTACACACTCCTGCACCTCATCCAGATAACCGCCACCGATATCCGAATGTGCGCCGGGTAGGGGGATCTCCACATGATCGGGTTTGACCTGGCTCAGGGCAAAGTTGGCCCGGTACTCGTCGCGTGCGACCAGTTGGACTACTGAGTGAAAATAGCGACGATCGAGGTGCAGCTTGATACCTGGGGTAATGGCGCTGCGTACATTGCCCAGATTGCTCAAGCCGGCAACCGACGGCACAGTGTCGAAAAGACCAATAAAACCCATGTCTACGTTGTTGCCGTACTGCCGGTTGAAGTGTGGACTGAAGGCCTTGGAGTGGTCGTGCAGAATCAGTTCGAGTGGCCCGAGCCAGCGCACAACTTCATTGGCAAAATGCCGGGCCGCTGCCGCGCCTCGGCTAAAACCAAAAGCATCGAAGATCAGTGACGTGATCTCGCCTTCGGGATTCTCTGTGTGGATATCGTTGATATGTTCTTTGATCTCACGGAAAGCCCTTTGCACACATCCCAATATTCCGGTGTCACCACGCCCTGTACCTGAGGTGATCAGGCTGTCTTTTTCACCCGTCTGTGTGCCGATACCCTCAACATAGATTGAACGAAAAGCACGCTTTTGCAGTTCTCTACCCTCGATTTCCCGGCTGGAATAGTACAAGTCACTCAACCGCTTAACATTGCTCACATCATTCCCATAACTGCTCTCCGGATCCCTCATATACGGCTTGCAACTGCCATCGAGATCCTTGGCTTCAATGGCGTGCTGCGCCCCGCAAATCTGGCCCATAGCCGAGTTGCTGGCATTGTTTCCGGTACCGTCGAAGAACACTCCGATACGTAGCGCCACCTGGGCTTTTGCCGGTGGTGGCGCAGGCTCCTTGGCGTATTTCTCGTATTGGGCCCAGAGCTGTTCGCCGTAGCTGGGCTGTTCGGTCTCGGCGGAGCGTTCAGCAGAGTGCTGGTTGGGGTTGGCGGGCCGAAGAAGGCTGGGCATTGGCCCGGGTCCGTTGCTGGCCATGGGTGGTCCTGGTTCAGGCGAAAGGGGCGCTGGAAACCGTACCGGGAATGGCGGGCGATGGATTTAGGAGGAATCTGCAAGAGGCTGGGCAGGTGCTGATTTGGTTGTAGGAGCGATTGATTGCCGGGATGTTTTTGTTGCCTGGGCGGGCGCTATCGCGAGCAAGCTTCGCTCCTACAGGAGAGCGTTTGCTCGCGATTGCGGGCTCAGTGCCACGCGCCGAGTGCTCCGAGGCTGAGCATCACCGCCGCCAGCATCCCCACCAAGGCAAACAACTGCTGCAACCGTGGCCCCGCCAGGTAACGGGCGACCTGCCGGCCGGCGATCAGCCCCAGCACCGCGCCGCCGGCGAAGGGTGCGCCCACCGCCCAGTGCATCACGCCGCTGAGGCTGGCGGTGATCACGCTGCCGGTGGACACCAGGGCGATCACCGCCAGGGAGGTGGCGACGATGCTTTTGCTGTCGAGGTTGGTGTAGCGGGTCAGGGCCGGGATGATCACGAAGCCGCCGCCGACGCCGAGCAGCCCGGAGAGCAGCCCCGAGAGCATGCCGGTGACGGTCAATGCGCGGGCGCAGGGCAGGGTCCAGCGCAGCCGGCCTTGCAGCGGGTTGAGCACGCAGGGGCGGAACTCGGCGCGGGGTGCCGGTTGACCGTGGCGCAGTTCGCGGGTGGCCTTGAGCAGGATGCGTCCGCAGGCGTACAGCAGCACCGCGGAAAACAGCAGGGCCAGTGGCAGGTTCGGCAGGCGGTGGGCCAGCCACAGGCCCAGCGGCGCCATGAGAATGCCGATGGCGGCGACGAAGCCGGCGGCGCGGTAGCGCACGATGCCTTCGCGCAGCCCCAGCACCGCGCCCACGGCGGCCGCCAGGCCTACCGCGAGCAGGCCGATGGGCGCGGCCTCGACCATGCTCAGGCCGAGGCCGAACACCAACAGCGGCACCGCGAGAATCCCGCCGCCGGCCCCGGTCAACGCCAGGATCGCACCGATCAACGCGCCGAGTCCTGCGCCCAGCAGACTGTACTCACTCATGATTCCGGCAGGTCCGTCACCAGGCTGGGCCGCGCCAGCCACTCATGGCCCTTGAGCATGCCGCGCCAGTACAGCGGCGGCAGGATGCGCTCCTTCAACCACCAGGCGCGCCGGGTCGGCTGGCGACCGTCGAGCAGCCAGGCCGGAAAGCTCGGCGCGACCTTGCCGCCGTAGGTGAATTCGGCGAGGACGATCTTGCCGCGCTCCACGGTCAGCGGGCAGGAGCCGTAACCGTCGTACTGCGCCCGGGTCGGCAGGCGCTTGAGGTTCACCAGCACGTTGGTGGCCACCACCGGCGCCTGCTTGCGCGCCGCCGCGGCGGTTTTCGCGTTGCTGGTATTGGTCCCGTCGCCGAGGCCATGGATGTTGCTGTAGCGCTTGTGCTGCAGGCTGTGCGGGTCGACGTCGATCCAGCCGGCGGCGTCGGCCAGCGGGCTGTTGCGGATAAAGTCCGGGGCGGTCTGCGGCGGCACCACGTGCAGCATGTCGAAGGGCAGCTCGATGCGCTCCGACTGGCCCTCGGCAGTGTTGCGGACGAAGGTCGCCCGTTTGCCGGGGCCGTCCACCGCCACCAGGTTGTGGCCGAAATCCAGGGCGATGTCGTATTTCTTCACGTACTCCATCAGCGCCGGTACGTAGTCCGGCACGCCGAACAGCACGCCGCCGGCATTCAGGAAACGGGTGTTGATCTGCTCCAGCCGGCCGCTGCGCAGCCAGTGATCGCAGGACAGGTACATGGCCTTCTGTGGCGCGCCGGCGCATTTGATCGGCATCGGCGGCTGGCTGAACAGCGCCTGACCCTGCTTGAGGTTCTGCGCCAGTTGCCAGGTGTAGGGAGCCAGGTCGTAGCGGTAATTGGAGGTCACGCCATTCTTGCCCAGGGTTTCGCTCAGGCCGTCGATGGCGTTCCAGTCGAGCTTGAGGCCTGGGCAGACCACCAACTGGTCATAACCCAGCACGCGACCGTCGTTGAGCACCAGGGCGTTGTGCTCCGGCTCGAAGCTGCTCACCGCTGCCTGGATCCATTTCACCCCCTTGGGGATCAGCGAGGCCATGCTGCGGGCGGTGTCTTCGGCGCGGAACACCCCGGCGCCGACCAGAGTCCAGCCGGGCTGGTAATAGTGGGTGTCGGCCGGGTCGATAATGGCGACGTCCAGATGCGGTTCGCGGCTGATCAGGCTGGACGCGGTGGCAATGCCAGCCGCGCCGCCGCCGACGATCAGCACCTGGTGGCTGCCGTTGACGGCTCGTTGAGTAGGGGAAATCGGGCGCATGGCAGCGTCTCCTGGTGGAGTGGCGTTATAGGTTTTAAAGGGCGTTCAGCGGGATCTTCAGGTAGCTCACGCCGTTGTCGTCGGGCTCGGGGAACTGGCCGCTGCGCATGTTGACCTGCACCGAGGGCAGGATCAGCACCGGCATTTCCAGGGTGGCGTCGCGGGCTTCGCGCATGCGCACGAAGCTGTCCTCATCGATCCCTTGGTGGATATGAATGTTGTTGGCGCGCTGTTCGGCGACCGTGGTCATGTATTGCAGCTCGCGGCCGTTGGGCAGGTAGTCGTGGCACATGAACAGCCGGGTCTGCGGTGGCAGGGCGAGGATCTTGCCGATGGAACGGTACAGGGTGCGCGCGTCGGCGCCGGGGAAGTCGCAGCGGGCGGTGCCGTAGTCGGGCATGAACAGGGTGTCGCCGACAAAGGCCACGGTCTCCTCACCGACTTGCACCAGATAGGTCATGCACGCCGGGGTATGGCCGGGGGTGTGCAGGGCGCGGGCCTGGAGGTTGCCGATGGCGAAGCGGCTGTCGTCTTCGAGCAGCACGTCGAACTGGCTGCCGTCGCGGGCAAAACCCAGGCCTTCGTTGAACAGTTGGCCGAACACCTGTTGCACCACGGTGATCTGGTTGCCGATCGCCACCCGGGCACCGAGCTGCGCCTTGAGGTAGGCCGCGGCGGACAGGTGATCGGCGTGCACGTGGGTCTCGAGGATCCAGTCGACCTGGGCGTCCAGTTCACGCACCCGGGCAATCAGCTTGTCGGCGGACTCGGTGCGGGTGCGGCCGGACTTGGGGTCGTAGTCCAGCACGCTGTCGATCAGCGCGCAGCGCCGGGTGTCGAGGTCCATCACCAGATAGCTGATGGTCCATGTCTGGTGGTCGAAAAAGGCTTCTACGCACAGCGATGCGCCGATGATCATTGGGCTCTCCGAACAATAGGGTGACGCCGGCCGTGGCTGGCAGTCGTCACTTGACCTGTCAATAAACGTGCCAACCGGCGCGCGCTGTTTTTACCGCCCATTCATTGAATTCAAAGGCTTGGGGCGGGCGTTCTGGCTGTCACTGTCAATTGTAGTTGGCAGTCGATTGGCAGTTTCTGGCAGGAAATGGCAGAAGCCGGGCCCATGGTTTAAGCTGCCGCGCAACGCCCAGGAGTTGCCATGCCCCAGCCCACCAATGCCCTCGCCAATGCTGAAATGTTAGCCCTGATGTCCTATCTGGAACATGACGCCCAGCCGACGATCCTGTTAGACACCGACTACAACATCCTCGCGGCCAACACCGCCTACCAGCGCCAGTTCGGCGTCGAGGGCAAACCCCATGTCGGCGCCAAGTGCTATCGGGTGTCCCATCAGTTCGCGGTGCCCTGCGACCAGGCCGGCGAACATTGCCCGATGCGCAAGGCCTTCGAGACCCGCCTGCCGGAGCGCCTGCTGCATGTCCATCACACCCCGCGCGGGCCGGAGCATGTGGACGTCGAGCTGCGGCCGATCCTCGGCGACACGGGGCAGGTGGTGGCCTATGTCGAGCGCCTGAGTTCGGTGGCGGTGGCTTCGGTGCAACCGCAGCAGAAGGGCCTGGTGGGTCGTTCGCCGGCCTTCAATCAAGCTTTGAGCGCCCTGCAGCGGGCGGCGCCGTCGCAGATCCCGGTGCTGTTGCAGGGCGAGTCCGGTACCGGCAAGGAGCTGTTCGCCCGTGCCCTGCATGACGGCAGCCCGCGCGCCGGTGGGCCGCTGGTGGTGGTCGATTGCACCGGCCTGACCGAGTCGCTGCTGGAGAGCGAACTGTTCGGCTATGAGAAGGGTGCTTTCACCGGCGCCCTGCAACGCAAGATCGGCCTGGCCGAAGCGGCCCATGGCGGCACCCTGTTTCTCGATGAGATCGGTGAAGTGCCGCTGGCGATGCAGGTCAAGCTGCTGCGCCTGATCGAGTCCGGCAGCTTTCGTCCGGTGGGCAGCCTGCGCACCGTGCATTCGGACTTCCGCCTGGTCTCGGCGACCCACAAGCCGCTCAAGGAAATGGTCGCCGCCGGCACCTTCCGCCAGGACCTGTACTACCGCATCAGCGCCTTCCCGATCCGCCTGCCGGCCCTGCGCGAGCGCAGCGACGACCTGCCGCTGCTGATCGACAGCCTGCTGCAACGCCTGGCGCCGGGCGCGGTGCCGCGGGTTGCGCCCGAGGCCCTGGAGCGCCTGGGCCTGTATGCCTACCCGGGCAATATCCGCGAGCTGCGCAATATCCTCGAACGGGCGCGCTTGTTCAGCGACGACGGGGTGATCCGCGTCGAGGACCTGCCCGAGGAATTGCGCGCCGGCAGCGCCGCCGCCACAACCCAGCCGAGCCGACGCCGCGCGGGCAAGGACCTGGAGCAACTGGCCCACGCCCTGGAAGTGTTCGAAGGCTCACGCAGCGAACTGGCCAAGGCCCTGGGCCTGAGCGAACGCACCCTGTACCGACGCCTGAAAGCCCTGGGCATTTCCTGAGCCTGTTCGCCCCCCTGTAGCCGCTGCCGCAGGCTGCGATCGAGCGGCACGCTCGTGGCGATCTTGTCGGCGCCGGAGCCCCTTCGGGTCTATCGCAGGCTGCGCCAGCGGCTACAGGGGGGGCTTCAGCTTCAGGGCACGATGGCGGTGTGGCGCGGTCGTAGCTTCTGCCCCCTTTATCCGCCGCCTTGCCAAGAGTGCGGGCACATCAGGAGCTGCCATGAGCCAGGATCTACTCGCCACCGAAACCAATCGCCGCCAGTTGCAGCAGATCATTTCCGGATTGTCCGATGGGGTCATCCTGCTCGAGGCGGACCGGCGCATCGTCTGGGCTAACGAGGCGGCGCTGGCCATGCACGGGGTCGAAGCCATCGGCGAGCTGGGCGCCGATGACCGCCAGTACGCCGAGCGTTTCGCCCTGCGTTATCGCAACAATCACCCCCTGGCCCTGGACAGCTACCCCATCAATAGGGTCGCCGCCGGGGAGACTTTCAGCGATGTGGTGGTGGAGGTGCGCAGCGGCGAGGGCGAGGACGAACGGACCTGGGTGCATCGGGTGCGCAGCATGATCCTCACCGACCGCGCCGGCGAGGTGGAGTCTCTGGTGCTGATCCTCAGCGACGCCACCGAGTGGGCCAGCGCCGAACAGCGTTTCGAGAAGACCTTCAATTCCAACCCGGCGCCGGCGGTGATCTGCCGCCTCAGTGACCTGCGCTACATCAAGGTCAACCAGGGCTTCCTGGAAATGACCGGCTATGCCCGCGACCAGGTGATCGGCCGCTCGGTGTACGAAGTGGATGTGCTGGAGGGCGCCGAGCGCAAGGACCTGGCCATCGAGCGCCTGAACCAGGGCGCGACCATCCCGCAGATGCAGGCCGAGCTGCGCCTGCCCGAAGGCGGCAGCAAGCTGGTGATAGTTGCTGGCCAGCCTCTGGATATCAACGAAGAAGACTGCATGCTGTTTTCCTTCATGGACCTGGAGCCGCGACGCAAGGCGGAGGTTGCACTGCGCCAGAGCGAGGAGCGTTTTGCCAAGGCCTTCCGACTGACGCCGGTGCCGACCCTGGTGTGCGGCGCCGACAGCCAGCAGATCGTCGACGTCAATGAGGCCTTTCTCGACAGCACCGGTTATACCGCCGAAGAGCTGCTGGGCAAGACCGTGGAAGAAGTCGGTTTTATCGCCAGCCCGCAGGCCTGTGCCAGCCTGTTCGGCGCCCTGGAGAAAAGCGCCGATGTGCGCAACCTCGACCTCAGGGTGCTGAAGAAGGGCGGCGAACTGCTCGACTGCGTGGTCTCGGCCGATACCGTGAACATCCAGGGCAAGCCCAGCTACCTGCTGGTGCTGATGGACATCACCGAGCGCAAGCGCTCCGAGCTGGAGCTGGTGTCGGCGATCGAGGAGGTGATGCGCGATGCCTCGTGGTTCAGCCAGACCCTGATCGAAAAGCTGGCCAATGTCCGTAGCGCCAACCAGGCCGAGCAGCCCAGTGCGTCCTTTACCGACCTGACCGCCCGCGAGCGCGATGTGCTCGGGCTGATCTGCGAGGGCCTGGCCGACAAGGAGATCGCCGCGCGCTTGCAACTGGCCCTCAGCACGGTGCGCAATCACCTGGCCACGGTGTATTCCAAGCTGGCGGTGCACAGCCGCGCCGAGGCCATTGTCTGGGCTCGCGAGCGCGGGCTGTTCAGCGGCGACCGTCGCGGCAAGGCTCAGCGCTGAAAGGTGCAGCGCTGACCGGTGCAAATGCACCAGTGTCACCAGTACAAATGACGCTTCTGCGGCGTCACGGGGTTTCTTAGGCTGGGTGATGTGCGGTGCCGTGGCGGACACGGGCCGTGCACCGAACATCATCAGCTGAAGGAATGCACGATGCGTAGCGAACAGATCAAAGGTGCGGTGGGCACGGCGGCCGGCAAGGCCCAGGGCGCAGTAGGCGAGTTGCTGGACGACCAGCAGATGCGCCTGGAAGGCGCTGCCCGCGAGGCCGCGGGGCAGTTGCAGGAAACCTATGGCGATGTCCTGGACAGCGTCTCCCGCTTCGTCCGTGACAAACCCTTGGCCAGCGTTGCCATCCTCGCCGGGGTCGGCCTGCTGGCCGGCCTGTTGTGGCGCCGCCGCTGAGGGAGGCCTGGGTGATTTCCCAGGCGCAGTTGCGCCGCTACATCGAACAGGGCTTCGCGCCCCTGGCCTGTGCCTTCAGCACCGGCTCCGATTCCACACTGACCTTGCGGGTCTTCGAGCCTGAAAGCGGACGGGTCGACCTGGTGGTCACCGGCATCGACCCGCGCGCGCTTGAGACTGAGGCGGACGTGCTGGCGATGATCGAGGAGCTGCTGTACGAGTTGCGCAGCAACTCCATCAGCCTGGTGCACCTGTCCTGACCGCACCCGGGGCGTCATCTGTAGGAGCGAGGCTTGCCCGCGAAAAATCTTCATGGCAACGCGGTGCCTCAGACCCTTCGCGTTATCGTTGGCCTCCATCGCGGGCAATCGAGCGTCGACCGGCCGCTCCTACAGAAGAAGAATGCGTTCCTCTGTAGGTCGACGCTCTCGCAGATTCAATCCTTGGCGATCAAACTCGGCCGGCAATCGAGGCTCAGCCGCGCGCCGCCGCTGTCGCTGCTGCCGACGTCGAGCTTGAAGCCGTGCAGGCTGACGATGGCCGCGACGATGGACAGGCCGAGGCCGAAGCCGCCGTGGGAGTTGCTGTCGTCGACCCGGTAGAAGCGCTGGAACACCGCCTTGCGCTCGGCCTCGGGAATGCCGGGGCCGGAGTCGAGGACTTCCAGGCGCGTGCAGCCGCCATCCTCCATGCCGCGCAGAATCACTTCGCCGCCCGGCGGGGTGAACTTGATCGAATTGCTCAACAGATTGGCCAGGGCCTCGAACAGCAGGGCGCGGTCGCCGGTCAGGCTCGGCAGCCTGTCCGGCGCATCCAGGGTCAGGGTCAACTGGCCTTCCTCGGCCAGCGGCAGGTAAAAGTCATACAGCTCGCGTAGCAACGGCAGCGGGTCGAGTTCGACAAACCCCGAGCGGCGCTGGTGATCCTCGATTTCGGAAATCCGCAGCAAGCCGCGAAAACGCGCCATCAATCGATCGGCCTCGGCCAGCACCTGGTCCAGTTGCAAGGCTTCCGGCGTGCCCTCGACCGCCTGTTGCTGCATGCGGTACAGCTGGGCGCGCAGGCGGGTCAGCGGGGTGCGCAGGTCGTGGGCGATGTTGTCGCACACGCCCTTGACCTCGTTCATCAGCCGCTCGATGCGGTCGAGCATGGCGTTGACGATGGCCGCCAGCATGTCCAGCTCGTCGCGGCGGTTGGACAGCGGCAGGCGGTGGGTCATGTCGCCGGCGACTATCGCCTCGGCGCTGGCCTGGATACCGCGAATGCGCCGCAGCGGCCGACGCCGGAGCAGGTGCCAGCCGGCGGCGCCGGGGATGATGGTCAGCGACACGCCCCACAGCAGCGCGTGGAGGATGATCCGCGTCACCGCGAACAGCGAGCCGTTGTCGCGCACCAGGATCAGCCAGCGGCCATCGCGGGTGTAGGTGGCCACCGCATCGCAACTGTCGCGGGGCAGGTTGGGGTCGTCGGAGTCGATGCAGCTCTTGAGTTCGTGGATCTGCCCGTCCAGCGGCAGGTCGTCGGGGATCTCGCGGATCGGCCCGCTGAGGTAGTGACGTCGCTCGTCGAACAGGCCATAGGCGTCGATGGCGCGCATGTCGAAGGTCATGCTGGTGGTCAGGGCTTCTTCCAGCTGCTCGCCCTGGAAGCGCGCGAACAGGTGCTGGCGCTGCATCAGCGAGTGCTTGGCGAGGCTTTCCAGGTAGCCGGACACCTCGTAGTACATGACGCCCATGAGGATGCAGCTCCAGGCCACGAACAGTGAACTGTAGAGCGCCAGCAGGCGGCTGCTGGAGGAGCGCCAGCCCTTAGAGGGGTTCAGCAATGACATAACCCGAGCCTCGCACGGTGCGGATCAGCGGGGTCATGCCAGGCGGATCGATTTTCTTGCGCAGACGGCCGATATGCACGTCGATGAGGTTGGTGCCCGGGTCGAAGTGATAGCCCCAGACCTCCTCGAAAATCATCATCCGCGAGAGGATCTGGCCGGTGTTGCGCATCAGAAATTCCAGCAGCTTGTATTCGGTGGGCAACAGGCTCAGCAGCTGGTCGGCGCGGGTCGCTTCGCGGCTGATCAGGTTCAGCTCCAGGTCGGCCACCCGCAGGCTGGTTTCAAATTCCTGCACCGTGCTTTTGCGCCGCAGCAGCACCTCGACCCGAGCCGCCATTTCGTCGGAGGCGAAGGGCTTGGTCAGGTAGTCGTCGCCACCGGCGCGCAGGCCGCGCACCCGCTCGTCGACATCGGACAGGGCGCTGATCATCAGGATCGGCGTCGACACGCCGATGGTGCGCAGGGTGGTGACGATCGCCAGGCCGTCCAGCTCGGGCAGCATGCGGTCGAGGGTGATCAGGTCGTAGTCGCCGCTGACGGCGCGCACCAGGCCTTCGCGACCGTTGTCGACCCAATCCACGTCCAGCCCGTGGCTGCTCAGTTCCGCCACGATTTCGCGGGCGGTTACGGCATCGTCTTCGATGGTCAGAATGCGGGTCATAAGGGCTTACCTGATTGGGGATTTCATGACGCAGGCCTGCATTTTGCCAAGAAATCGCCGTGGGCTTTCTAAAAAATCTTTCATCTTCATACCAGCGCCCTGGCGAACGCAGGGTAGCAGGCGGGCCGGGTGGGGCAATCGTTGATATCATCCAGCTATTACCGGCTGGCATGGACGCTGCGCAATGCACCTACCTCATTTCCTTGACTTCAAAGCCCTGGGCGCCTGCCTGTTGCTGCTGGCGGCGGCCCCGGCGTTCGCCGCCAACCAACCCTGCTCCGGCAAGAAAGGCGGGATCGCCGGCTGCGATGGCGAGCTGTTCCTGTGCAACGACGGCTCCATCAGCGGCTCCAAGCAAAACTGCGCCGCGCGCTACGGCAACTCGGGCCAGGCCGCGCGCCCACAAACCCTGTTGCGCAGCAGCGACGGCTGCCCCTGTGGCGGTGGCAGTTTCTGTACCGGGCCACGGGGCGGGGTCTATTGCCTGACCCCGAGCGGCAGCAAAAGCTACAAGCGTAAATAACGCCCGCAGACGCCGATTGGACAGGCCCGGGGGCCTCTACTAGCGTTGCCGGCACGGCGCCGCCGGGGGCCACTATCGGGGACAAGACGGATGGACAAACAGCAAGCCAAGCGCCAAGTCATCGCCAGCCTCGAGGCCGGGCGCTCCAGGGGCGAAACCTTTGCCGCGTTTGCCGGCAGCGGGATCAAGGAGCGGCTGCTGGCGTTCTGGATCGCCGCTTATTCCGACCCAGTGCTCTATGCCCGGCACCGGCGCAAGATCCAGATCCTGCTGGCGGTGATGCTGTTGCAGGCGGTCGTCGGCGCGGTGGCCGGGTTCTTCCTCGGCTCGGTCATAGGCCCGAAGGCCGCATGGCTGTTCGGGCTGTTGGGCGGCCTGGTGCCGCTGCTGTTCGCCTGGGGCTTCCATAAACCTTCGGTGAACGCCTACAGCCTCTATGCCCTTCTGACCCTGTCACAATTCCCTCGATTGTTCGAAGGTTATACCGAGGACCCGTTGGGTACCCTGATCGGCGCGGCCATGACCTTGGGGGTGGTGTTTTTCGCGATGTACGTGCGCAGTCTGATCTTTCCGGATTTCGCTTTCATCGGGCCGCGCAAGGTCAAGGGCCGCTACGTGTTTTCCAGTTAGGGCAGGGCGGCGGGAGGCGCATTCCAGGGCCTTCCGCTTTGCTTGGCCCAGATCAATGTTCTTGTTCGACAAACCTACTAGATTGGCCTGGTGTTCAGCTCCGAGGAGCTGGCGTCGCGCAACCCTGAACCGGGTCGAAGTCCAGGTTCAGGGTGATGCACAGCAGGACGCTGGCATTCCTCTTCACTCAAGGACGAATTTCCTGATGCGCCATACCGAACGAACCTTCGATATCCAGCCGCTGCAACAGGCGGATATGACCATCAGCCTCAATGGCCAGCCGGTGACGGCGGCGATTGGTGAAACCGTACTCAGCGTCATCCAGTCCCTCGGGCTGCGTCAGGTGGCGCGCAACGACCACGGCCAGCTGGCCGGCGCCTATTGCGGCATGGGCGTGTGCCATTGCTGCCTGGTGCAGATCGACGGCCGACACAAGCGCCGGGCCTGCCAGACCCAGGTGCGGCCGGGCATGCAGGTGCAGACCGAGGTCAACCGCATCATTGCCGCGGAGGAGGTGCTATGAGCCTCAATCCACTGATCGTCGGCGGCGGCCCGGCGGGTATGGCCGCCGCTATCGAACTGGCCGAGCACGGGGTACGCAGTACCCTGATCGACGAGGCCTCGCGCCTGGGCGGTGTGGTCTACCGCGGGCCGCTGCGCGACGGCGTGCAGCTGGACTACCTGGGGCCGCGTTATTGCGAAGCCCTGGCGAAACTGCACGGCGCCTTTTCCGACTGTGAACAGATGATCGACGTGCGCCTCAACCACCGGGTGGTAGGGGCCGAAGGCAAGGGCAGCCTGGTCCTGCTGGATGCCGACGAGCAGTTGCAGGAGGTGGCCTATCCGCAGTTGCTGCTGGCCGCCGGTTGCCATGAGCGCAGCGTGCCGTTTCCCGGCTGGACCTTGCCCGGGGTGATGCTGCTGGGCGGCTTGCAGCTGCAGATCAAGAGCGGCGTGGTCAAGCCGCGCGGGCCGGTGGTGATCGCCGGCACCGGGCCGCTGCTGCCGCTGGTGGCCTGCCAGTTGCACGCCAGTGGCGCGAACGTGGCGGCGGTCTACGAGGCCTGCACCTTTGGCCGGATCGCCAAGGAAAGCCTGGCGCTGCTGAACAAGCCGCAGCTGTTCCTCGATGGCCTGAGCATGCTGGCCTACCTCAAGCTGCACCGCATTCCTGTGCATTACGGCTGGGGCGTGGTCGAGGCCCAGGGCACGGACGGCCTGGAAAGCGTCAGCGTGGCACCGTACTCGGCGAGCTGGGAGCCGGACCTGAGCCGCCAGCAACAGATCGCCGCCCAGACCCTGGCGGTGGGCTACGGCTTTATCCCGCGTACCCAGCTCAGCCAGCAGATGGGCCTCAACCACGGCTTCAGCCATGACGGCTACCTGCGCGCCACGGCCAACGTCTGGCAGCAAAGCAGCGAGCCGCACATTCACCTGGCCGGCGACATGGGCGGGATTCGCGGCGGCGAGGCGGCGATGCTCACCGGGCGCATCGCCGCGCTGTCGATCCTGATGCAGCGCGATGTGCTGAGCAACGAGGCGGCCCTGGAGCGGCGCCAGAAGTACCAGAGCAAACTGGCTTCCATCACCCGTTTCCGTGCGGCGGTGGACCGCTACACCGAGCGCGGCACCGGGCAGATCGAACTGCCGGCCGCCGACACCCTGATCTGCCGGTGCGAACACGCGACCCGTGGCGATATCGACCGCGCCCTGGAGCAGGGCGTGCAGGACATGGCCAGCCTGAAGATGCGCACCCGGGTGAGCATGGGCGACTGCCAGGGCCGCATGTGCGTGGGCTATTGCAGCGACCGTCTGCGCCAGGCCACCGGGCGCCAGGATGTGGGCTGGCTGCGCCCGCGTTTCCCCCTGGACCCGATTCCCTTTTCCGCTTTCCCTCAACCGAGCAAGGATGCTTTGAATCATGAGTAAGTTCTACAACGTGGTCATCGCTGGCGGTGGTGTGATCGGCGCTTCCTGCGCGTACCAGTTGTCCAAGCGCAAGAACCTGCGGGTGGCGTTGATCGACGCCAAGCGTCCGGGCAACGCCACCCGTGCCTCGGCCGGCGGCCTGTGGGCCATCGGCGAGTCGGTGGGACTGGGCTGCGGGGTGATCTTCTTTCGCATGATGTCGGCGCGCAACAAGCGCCAGGCCCAGGGTTCGGCGGTGCTGGTGGACTCCAGCACGCCGCATATCCTGCCGCAGTCGTTCTTCGACTTCGCCCTGCAATCCAACGGCTTGTACCCGCAGCTGCACGAGGAGCTGCGCGAGCGCCACGGCATGGATTTCAAGTTCGAGCGCACCGGGCTGAAGTTCGTGATCTACGACGACGAGGACCGGCTCTACGCCGAGCACATCGTGGCCTGCATCCCGCACCTGTCCCATCAGGTGCGCTGGCTCGACCAGGCGGCGCTGCGCAAGGCGGAGCCGAACGTCAGCCATCACGCCCAGGGTGCCCTGGAGTTCCTTTGCGACCACCAGGTCAACCCGTTCCGCCTGGCCGACGCCTACACCGAAGGCGCGCGGCAGAATGGCGTGGACATGTACTTCAACACCAACGTTACCGGCGTGCTGCACCAGGGCAGCCGGATCAGCGGGGTGCAGACGGCGGAGGCGGGGCTGTTCCATTGCGACACCCTGATCAACGCCGCCGGCGCCTGGGCCGCCGAGCTGAGCCTGCAAGCCACTGGCGCGAGCATTCCGGTGAAGCCGGTCAAGGGCCAGATCCTGCTCACCGAGCGCATGCCGCAACTGCTCAACGGTTGCCTGACCACCAGCGATTGCTACATGGCGCAGAAGGACAACGGCGAGATCCTGATCGGCAGCACCACTGAGGACAAGGGCTTCGACATCAGCACCACCTACCGGGAAATCCAGGGCCTGGTGCAGGGCGCGGTGCGCTGCGTGCCGCAGCTCGAACAGGTCAATCTCAAGCGCTGCTGGGCCGGTTTGCGCCCGGGCTCGCCGGATGAGCTGCCGATCCTCGGGCCGATGTGCGGGGTGGAGGGTTACCTCAATGCCTGCGGGCACTTCCGCACCGGCATCCTGACCTCGGCGATCACTGGGGTGCTGTTGGATCGGTTGGTGAATGAGGAGGCGTTGCCATTGGACATCACGCCGTTCCTTGCCGAGCGTTTCGGCTTGCAGGCGGTGGCGCCGTTGCAGGTGGCGTTGGGCTGAGGCGGGGTTGACGAGGTGCTGCTGAGGCACCGCGTCGCCCTTGAATCTTTTCGCGGGCAAGCCTCGCTCCTACAGAAGATATGCGTGCTTCTGTAGGAGCGAGGCTTGCCCGCGATTAACGTGAACGATGATGCGATGCCACTGAAACATCGCGGTAGACCCCGTGGCTTCAAACCATCGGTGTACTGACAAACAACTCCAACCCTTCCGCATACTCCGCAAACGCCTTGACCCTTGGGAACCGCCTGGCATTCAGATGCTCGGCCACCACCAGCTGGGTAAAGCTCCAGGCCACGGCCAGGCTGATACCGGCCTGATCGATGCCGCCGTCGGTGGCCAGCGGACGTTTCTCCAATTCTCTTTCCAGCTCGCCATAGGCCGCGGCCAGTTGCCCGCGAACCCGCTCCAGCCATGGCTCGTGCTGTTTCTCCGCGGGGCGCAGCTGGTACTCGTAGTAGATCTGCACCGACTTCTCGCATGCCGCCAGCGCCAGGCCGATCAGCCGCAGGTCGTGGGCCCGCGCCTGGGGCGCCGCCGGCAACAGGCTACGGCCGACCAGGGCTTCCAGGTAGTCGATGATCAGGCACGAATCCATCAGCACCGTGCCGTCGTCGCAGATCAGGGTTGGCGCCTTGACCACCGGGTTGATGCGCTGGAACTGTTCGAAAGTGCGAAACACCGACAACGCCTCATGCTCGAACGGGATATCCAGGCGCTTGAGGGTGAGGGCGACACGGCGAACATAGGGGGAATCGAGCATACCGATGAGTTTCATTGAGCATTTCCTTGTGCGGCACAACGAGACAGGGGAGGGCAGCGGCTAATTTAGCGGCAAATGTCCGGGGTTGGCTATCGGGGGGTTGGTTAGTGCTGTCAATCGTCGATGACCTGTATTCCAGGTGTAATGAAGCGAGGATGAAAGTTCTCGGGCAGCCTGTTGGTGCAATGTTCGAGGGAGCTGAAAGCATGAGGCTGGTTATATGAGCGCGAAGTTGTAAAAGGCGCGCCAGGCACCTTTATCGGTATGCTTGATAAGGGGTTGGAAACCCGCAGCCTGATACTGCGCTGCGGGTTTAAGCGTCCGAAGCAGTATTAAACAAGTTCTACTGTTCCGGTTTGATAGTCTCAATAAAGCGCCGTGCCTCTCAATCCGCTGCTTTATTGTTCACTCCACGCGATTGCCTTATTGAAAGCCTCATAGGTTTCGGACTCGATAAACTCTACAGTCGGAACGATCTTGAGGGATTTCAGCAGGTCCTCGACATCGTCTTCCTGCCCGATTTGCACAAAGAACTGCTGGATACTGCTCATCTCGCTGTTGGTCAGGCTGCCGAGGAAATTTGTCCCTACGTAGTTTTGAGCCACATAAAAACTGTAGTTATTGTTGCCAACCTTGGACTTGTATATCAGCGTCAGTCCACCGGCCCCCAAGGTGACTTTGCCATCGCTTTCCTCTTTCATTTCCCTGGCGATAGTGTCGTGATCACTCTCTCCCGCATTCTTGGTTCCGCCGAAAAACTGCGGCATGCCGCCATAAACCAGATTGGCGCGTTTAATGGGGAAGTAAAGGTAGCCATTATCCTCGTCTTCGGAATACAGAAGAATTGCGTATGCTTTATCGGTCATGATGCGCTCCTTGCGTGAGTTTGAACTTGAACCTCAAACTTCCCTGGCACTGCGAGGGATTTATCCTGATGCCCATGACCAGCACTTGATTGAACAGCGCAGCACCCTTGTGCTGTGGAGCATCCGTTACCCAGCGTAGGTGAGCGACGTAGCCGGTGCCGGTCTTTCAGATGAAAAGCATGCTATGCGAGGGAGCCGCCAGACGGCGTCGTAGCCGGGTGTGGCAGCGCTATTGTGTAGGAAGCAATGGCTGAACATCGGCAGGAGAAGCGCTATGCATCCCACCAAAACCGCCCTTGTCCTTGCCGGTGGCGGCAGCCTCGGGGCTGTCCAGGTGGGGATGCTGCGGGCGCTGCTCGAAAAGCACGTGGTGTTCGACCTGGTGGTCGGCGCGTCGGTCGGTGCACTCAACGGTGCCTACTTTGCCGCCAGGCCCAATGCCCGCGGGGTCGCCGAACTGGCCGATTTCTGGCGTGGCTTGCACAAGGCCGACGTGTTTCCGTTTTCCTTCATTGACGCGCTGTCTTCCTTGCTCAAGCGTCGCGGCTGCCTGTTGCCCTCGTCGGCGCTGGCGAGCCTGGTGCGCCGGGTGCTGCCGGTCACCCGTATCGAAGACACCGAACTGCCCCTGCATATCGTCACCACCAACCTGCTCACCGGGGCCGAGGAGCTGCTGTCCAGCGGCAGCGTCGAGCAGGCCCTGCTGGCCAGTGCCGCGATTCCCCTGGTGTTTCCCTGGGTGCAGATTGGCGACAAGCTGCTGGTCGACGGCGGCGTCGCCAGCAACACCCCGATCGCCGCGGCGGTGTCGCTGGGCGCGACCCGGGTCATAGTGGTACCGACCGGATTCGGTTGCGCCTGCCCACGACCGCCGACCGGCTTGATCGCCCTGGCCTTGCACACCCTGAACCTGATGAGCATGCGCCAGCTGGTGCGGGACATTGAGCTCTATTCGTCACAGGCGGCGATCCATGTGGTCGCGCCCTTGTGTCCGCTGGGCATTTCGGTGTTCGACTTCAGCCAGACCGAACAACTGCTGCAACGGGCCCACCAGCAGACCCTGACCTGGGTCGAAGAGGGCGGCCTGATCCGTACCGGCGTGCCGGGGGCGCTGCAGGCGCATACGCACTCGGCGGGGTGAGGCTCAGTCCTCGAACCCCGCCTGCTCGTGAATCTCGTCGACCTTCAGCTCCAGGCGGTAGGCCACGGCGATGAACAGCGCCTGGCACAGGCACAGTGTGGCGCTCAGGGAGCGGAAGGCGAAGGAGCTGCCTTCGTTGACCAGCAGCACGCTGTTGGCGCGCTTGGCCAGGGGCGACAGGTTGCTGTCGGTGATGATCAGGGTCTTGGCCTGGTGGTGCTGGGCGATGCGCAGGCAGTGCTGGGTTTCCTTGGCATAGGGGGTGAAGCTGATGGCGATCACCAGGTCGTTGGGGCGGATGCTGCGCATCTGCTCGCGATAGCTGCCGCCCAGGCCCGACACCAGGTGGATGCGCTTGTTGGTGTGCTGCAGGTTGTACACCAGGTAGTCGGCCACGGCGAAGGAGCGACGCACCCCGACCACGTAGATGTTGTCGGCGTTGACCACCAGGTCCACGGCCTTGTCGAAGGCCGCGTCATCCAGTTCCAGGCCCAGGCGCTCGATGCCCGACAGGGTGGCGTTGATGCATTCGCGCGCCAGGTCGCCGCCGCTGGCCTTCTGCGACTTGTTGGCGATCATGCTGCGGATGCGCTGCTGGTAGTTCTGTACCGGGGTGGTCTTGTGGGTGTAGGCCTCGCGAAACAGCGCCTGCATTTCGCTGAAGCCGCTGAAACCGAAGCGCTGGGAGAAGCGCACGATGGCCGAAGGGTGCACCTCGCATTCGCGGGCGATGTCGCTGATGCGGTCGACCATGATCCGGTCGCTCTGCTGACTCATGTAGCTGGCGATGCGCTTGAGCTGGCGCGGCAGGCTTTCGTATTCCTGGGTGATCAGCTGCAGCAGGCGTTCGGCATTGATCGGGGGGCTGGCGAGGTCGCTGTCTTGCGGGCTCTCGGTCGTGGCCGGCTGATCGGTGCGGGACATAGGCAATCCTTCTGTGCTTACTGGCTTGTACTTGATGGGAACGGGCCTGTTCATCCATTCCCTGACAATAGGTGGGCTGTGCGCAGTCTACAGGGTCGGCGCGGGGAAAATCTTGAGGCGCGCAGCCATAGGCAGCCTGCTGAAACGATGCACGCTGCCTGGACCGGCCTTGAAAAAGTTTATTGGAAAAAATATTCCACGTAAAAAATTTATAGAAAAAATATTGATTGGTGCCGGTGAACGTTTTAGTCTGCATCCACCAAGAGCGTTCGGCGCCTTCCTCGGTGCCACGCGCAGGCTGATAAAAATAACAGGAGCCAGCATGGGCCAGACTCGTTTTGCCAGTGGGCGTCAATTGGATCTGATTTGCCTCGGACGCCTGGGCGTCGACCTTTACGCGCAGCAGGTCGGGGCCCGGCTGGAAGATGTCACCAGCTTCGCCAAATACCTCGGCGGCTCGTCCGCCAACATCGCCTTCGGCACCGCGCGCCTGGGCTTGCGCTCGGCGATGCTGAGCCGGGTCGGCGACGATCACATGGGGCGGTTCCTGGTGGAGTCCCTGGCCCGCGAAGGCTGCGACGTCAGTGCGATCAAGGTCGACCCGGAGCGCCTGACCGCCCTGGTCCTGCTCGGTCTCAAGGACCGCGAAACCTTCCCCCTGGTGTTCTACCGCGAGAACTGCGCCGACATGGCCCTGCGCGCCGAAGACATCAGCGAGGCCTTTATCGCCTCCAGCAAAGCCTTGCTGATCACCGGCACCCATTTCTCCACCGACGGCGTGTACCAGGCCAGCCTCCAGGCCCTGGAGTACGCCGAGCAACACAACGTCAAACGCGTGCTCGACATCGACTACCGCCCGGTACTCTGGGGCCTGGCGGGCAAGGCCGATGGCGAGACCCGGTTTGTCGCCGACCAGAATGTCAGCGCCCATGTGCAGAAGATCCTGCCGCGCTTCGACCTGATCGTCGGCACCGAAGAAGAACTCCTGATCGCCGGTGGCAGCGACGATCTGCTCGACGCCTTGCGCACCGTACGCTCGCTGACCGCCGCGACCCTGGTGGTCAAGCTCGGTCCCCAGGGCTGCACGGTGATCCACGGGGCGATCCCGGCGCGCCTGGAAGACGGCGCCATTTACCCCGGGGTGCGGGTCGAAGTGCTCAACGTGCTGGGGGCGGGCGATGCCTTTATGTCCGGCTTCCTCAGTGGCTGGCTGGAGGACGCCAGCGACGAGCGCTGCTGCCAGCTGGCCAATGCCTGCGGTGGCCTGGTGGTGTCACGGCATGCCTGCGCGCCGGCGATGCCGACCCGCGCCGAGCTGGATTACCTGTTCAACAGCCCGGTGCCCATCACCCGGCCGGACCAGGACACCACCCTGCAGCGCCTGCATCAGGTCAGCGTGCCGCGCAAGGCCTGGAAGCAGCTGTTTATCTTTGCCTTCGACCATCGCGGGCAGTTGGTGGAACTGGCGCAGAAGGGCGGGCGCGAACTCAAGGCCATCGGCCAACTCAAGCAGCTGTTTATCCAGGCGGTGGAGCGGGTCGAGGCCGACTTGCGCGGGCAGGGCGTCGAAGCCGATGTCGGCCTGCTGGCCGACCAGCGTTTCGGCCAGGACTCGCTGAACGCCGCCACCGGCCGTGGCTGGTGGGTGGCGCGGCCGGTGGAAGTCCAGGGTTCGCGGCCGCTGGCCTTCGAGCACGGGCGCTCCATCGGTAGCAACCTGATCGCCTGGCCCCAGGAGCAGATCATCAAGTGCCTGGTGCAGTACCACCCGGACGACGAGCCGCTGCTGCGCCTGGAGCAGGAAGCGCAGATCAAGGGCCTGTACCAGGCGTCCCAGGTCAGCGGCCATGAGCTGCTGCTGGAAATCATTCCGCCCAAGGACCATTCCTCGACTCATCCGGACGTGCTCTACCGCGCCCTCAAGCGCTTGTACAACCTGGGCATTTTCCCGGCCTGGTGGAAGATCGAGGCGCAAAGCGCCGAGCAGTGGAAGCAGCTCGATGAGCTGATCAAGGAGCGCGATCCCTATTGCCGTGGCGTGGTGCTGCTGGGCCTCAACGCCCCGGCGGCGGCCCTGGCCGAAGGCTTCCGCCAGGCCGGCAACAGCCGCACCTGCCGCGGGTTCGCCGTGGGTCGCACGATTTTCCATGAACCGAGCCGGGCCTGGCTGGCCAGCGAGATCGACGATGAAACCCTGATCTGCCGGGTGCAGGCGACCTTCGTCGAACTGATCGACGCCTGGCGCGCCGCCCGCGGTTGAAGCCGGACACAAACCCGAACGTAAACCCGATACGAAACCTGAACGC
>NZ_JACNAC010000065.1:0-33853 GCF_017349775.1 Pseudomonas sp. GW460-12-10-14-TSB1 | reverse complement strand
CTCGCTCCTACAGACGCTGGATGCCGCTTCGGCTGATGCAACGGCATGAACCAGCAAAATGTAACGAAATACGACAATAAATCAGCGTATGGCCCATCTTCCGGGCCAGCATTCACAATCATTGATTTCCGTTAGCCAGCTAAGATTCCTCTTCACCGCAACCTGGAATCCCGCCCATGTCGTCCCTCGCCCCCACCGTCGCTACCGACGGCCTCGACCCGCTCCGCGCTGCCGATATCTCCGCCCGCATCGATCGCCTGCCCGCCGTTGCCACGGTCTGGCGCCTGGTGGCGCTGCTGTCCATTGGTGGTTTCTTCGAGCTGTATGACCTGTTCCAGACTGCCTATATCAGCCCCGGCCTGATCCGCGACGGGATCTTCGCCACCGGCAGCCAGGGCGTATTCGGTTTCTCCGACCAGGCGGCCTTCGCCTCGGCGACCTTTCTCGGCCTGTTCCTCGGCGCCAGCCTGCTGAGCCCGATCGCCGACCGCTTCGGGCGCCGGGCGATCTTCACCTTCGCCCTGATCTGGTACACCGTCGCCACGGTGCTGATGGGCGTGCAGACCTCGGCCCTGGGGATCATCGGCATGCGCTTTCTGGTGGGCATCGGCCTGGGCATCGAGTTGGTGACCATCGACGCCTACCTCTCTGAACTGGTGCCCAAGCACATGCGCAGCTCGGCCTTCGCCTTTGCCTTTTTCGTGCAGTTTCTCTCGGTGCCGGCGGTGGCGCTGATGTCCTGGTGGCTGGTGCCGCAGGACCCGTTCGGCATCGCCGGCTGGCGCTGGGTGGTGTTGGCCAGCGCGGTGTTCGCGCTGTTTATCTGGTGGCTGCGTTCCCGCCTGCCGGAGTCGCCGCGCTGGCTGGCCCAGCATGGGCGCTTCGCCGAGGCCGAGCGGATCATGGACGGCATCGAGGCTCGCTGCGCCAAGGACCATGGCAAGCCGCTGGACACCCCGCAGCCCGAAGCCCTCGGCGTCCAGGGCGCGGGGCGTTTCGCCGATATCTGGCAACCGCCCTATCGGCGCCGGGCGCTGATGCTGATCGTGTTCCATGTGTTCCAGGCCATCGGCTTCTTCGGTTTCGGCAACTGGCTGCCGGCGTTGCTCTCGGGCCAGGGCGTGAGCGTCACCCACAGCCTGATGTACGCCTTCATCATCACCCTCGCCTATCCGCTGGGGCCGCTGCTGTTCGTCAAGTTCGCCAACCGCTTCGAAAACAAATGGCAGATCGTCGGCTCGGCCCTCGGCGCCATGACCTTCGGCACCCTGTTCGCCTGGCAGAGCACGGCCTTGGGGCTGATCGTCTGCGGGGTGATGATCACCTTCTGCAACGCCTGGCTGAGCTTCAGTTACCACTCCTATCAAAGCGAGCTGTTCCCCACCAATATCCGCGCCCGGGCGGTGGGTTTCTGCTACTCGTTCAGCCGCCTGTCGACGGTGTTCAGCAGCCTGCTGATCGGCTTTTTCCTCGACCGCTTCGGCACGCCCGGGGTCCTGGCGTTCATTGTCAGCAGCATGCTGATCGTGATGTTCACCATCGGCCGTTTCGGCCCGCGTACCCGCAACCTGGCCCTGGAGAACATCGCCCACCCTTGACCGGTCGCCACTGGCCGCAAGCGGCAAGGCTTGTCCGCCGCGTGCCGCCAGCCTTGCCGGGCAACCGGCGCAGAGCCCTGCCCCAGAGCCCTGCGCAGTAGCGGCATGCAAATTGCTGCGCAGCCCTGCGATAGCCCTTACACACAGGTACCCAATCATGTTGGTCAGTGCCCAGAAAACCTCGGCGATCCAGCCCACCCAGCGGTCCGACATGGACCCGACCACCGCGGCCGCCAGCGCGCTGTACAGCGGTTTGATGCAGAACGTGCAGAACGCGGCGAACAACCAGATATCCCAGGCCGTGCAGCAGGCCAGCAACACGGTCGACGACAATGTCGCGGCGGCCTTCGCCAAGACCCGCGTGCTGCTCCAGGCCACGCCGCCGACCGCCAGCACCGCGCAAGCCAACAGCGCCACGCAGAGCTCGGCCCTGGACGAGTTCAAGGACTACATGAGCAAGTCCCCTGAACAGCGCATGCGCGACCGCATCCTCGAAGAGATGGGCATTACCGAGGAAGACCTGAAAAACATGCCGCCGGCGAAACAGCAGGCGGTGGCTCAGGAAATTGCCCAGCGGGTCCAGGACAAGCTGAAGCTGGCGCAAGTCGAGAAGGACGCCAGCGGCGTCGATAAGCAAGTCACCGACAAGTTCCTCGCGGCGCTTTAAAAGCGGCCAGTCGAAACAGGGTTCCCACGGGAACCCTTTTTCATGGGTCGGCTTGAGCGGCTGAGCTCAGCCTTGGGCCAGCATATCGAGCAAGGCCCGCAGCGCCGGCGACGGCTCGCTGCCCTCGGCCAGCACCAGGGCAAAGGTGCGCGGGATCGGCACGTCCAACGGCAGTACGCACAACCCATGGCGTTGCTCCGGCAAGGTCATCTGCGGCACCAGGGTCAGCCCCACCTGCTCGCGGACCAGGGTGAAGGCGCTGCTCCACTCCCGTACCTCGACCCGCACATCCGCCAGCTCCAGGCCGGCATCCGCCGCCAGGCTGCGGGCATTCACCGAACAGCCGCCGGTGGCCAGCACGAAGGGTTGGCTCACCAGCTCCTGCAAGGTCACGCCCTGCTCCTGACCGCGGCGCGCCAGGGCATGCCCAGCCGGCAGCACCGCCACCCAGGCATCGCGTCCCAGCAGGCCGACGCGGCGCTCGGGCGCAGGATTGAGCAGCACCCCGACATCGATCAATCGCGCTTCGAGCAAGGCCTCGACCTCGTCGTCGCTGACCTCCAGCGCCACCACCTGGATGCCCGGATACAGCTGCTTGAAGCGTCGTAGCAGCGGCGGCAGGAAAGTCGCCAGCACCATGGGGAAACTCGCCAGGCGAATGGTGCCGCGCTGAATGTCCCGGCAGGCGTCCGCGGTGTCGCGGATGTTCTGCAACGCCGCGAGCATCAGCCGCGCCTGTTCGACCACCTGTTCGCCGACGGCAGTGGGCAGGGTCTGGCGGTTCTCCCGGGTGAACAGCTGCACGCCCAGGCTGTCTTCGAGCAGCGCCAGGGCCTGGCTGGCGCCGGACTGGGTCATGCCGACCCGCTCGGCGGCGCGGGTGATGTTGCCGGTATCCGCCACGGCCACCAGCATGCGCCAGTGCATCAGGTTCATCATGGCAGTAGCTGTCCTTATGGGGTTTTTCTGGAAGATTAATTTTACTGAGAACAGCGCGGACTATGACACTGATCTCCCCCCTTTGGAGAGCCCTCGATGAACCTGTATTTCTCGCCCAACGCCTGCTCGCTGGCCCCGCATATCGTGCTGCGCGAACTGGCCCTGCCGTTCAACCTGGTGCGGGTCGACAACCGCAACAAGACCACGGCCGACGGCGCCGACTTCCTGACGATCAATCCCAAGGGGTATGTGGCGGCGCTGGAACTGGAGGACGGCCAGGTGCTGACCGAAGGGCCGGCGATCCTGCAATACCTGGCCGACCTCAAGCCGCAAGCGGGTCTGGCGCCGGCCAACGGCAGCTGGCAACGGGTGCGTTTGCAAGAGATGCTCAACTTCGTCTCCAGCGAGATCCATGGCAGCCTCGGCTGGCTGTTCAATACAGAGTTTCCCGAAGCGACCCAAGCGCTGATCCGGCAGAAACTGTTCAAGCGCCTGGCGCTGCTGGACCGCAGGCTGGAGCAGCAGAGCTACCTGCTGGGCGAAGCCTTCGGCGTCGCCGACGCCTACCTGTTCACCGTGCTGCGCTGGACCGCCGGCTTTGCCATCGACCTGGAACAGTGGCCGGCGCTGTCGCGCTTCCAGGCACGCATCGCCCAGCGCGAAGCGGTGCAAGCGGCGCTCACGGCCGAAACAGCTCTGTAGGAGCGGCCGGTCGACGCTCGATTGCCCGCGATGGCGGTTTCCCGTTCACCCCAACCCTCCCGCATCGATAAACCGGCTCAAGGCCAACACATCCACCGAGCCCGGCCGATCCTGATCGAGAAAGGCCACCTGGCTGCGCACCGCGCGGTGAATGCGGGCGCTGCCAACGCCCAATTGCAAGGGCCCGCGCAGATCGATGGCCTGGGCGGCGACTATCAGTTCGATGCTCGCCAGCCAGGCCAGGCGCTGGGTCAGTTGCCGGGTTTTCTCGATCACCGCCAGGGCCTGGCCGGCGTAGTCTTCGACCCGATCGGCCACCGGCACGCAGACCGCCGGCAGCGGATTGGCCAGATGGCCGATCTCCGCCAGCAGCGCCGCGGCACTGCGTTGCAAGGCGGCCATGCCGACATGCCCGGGTCGCTCGATGAGAAAGCGCGGCAGTTCGCTGGAGGCTGGAGACAGCAGCTTGGCGATGCGCTCGGCGGAACAGGCGGCGACCCGGCTCAAAGCCAGCCCCAGGCCTTCCCCGGCCAGAGCCAGGTGCGTGCTGTCGAAATTGGCGGTGGCCAGGACCTGGCGCTGCTCGTCGATCAATGCCGGGTTATCGGCGCCGCTGGCCAGTTCCACCTGCAGATGCTCGCGCAGCTGCGCCCAGGCCTGTCGCGCGGCGCCCTGCACCACGCCGGCACAGCGAAAGCTCAAGGGATCCTGCAAGCGCCGGGCGCTGTCTGGCTGCTGCAACTGGCTGCCCTCCAGCAAGTCCAGCAGCGCCGCCGATTGCTCGGCCTGGCCCGCCGCCGGCCGCAGGCGCGCAGCCCAGGGCTGGAAGGGACTGAGGTTCGCCCGATAACCTTCGCAAGACAGCGCCAGCGCCGCCAGCAGGCTGTCCAGGGCCTGGTCGGCCTCGGCCAGCAACAGGGCACCCAGGCCAATGCTCGCGGCATTCGCCGAGACCAGCGCCAGGCCGTCCTTGTCCACCAGCCGCGCCGGTTGCAGGCCATTGCGCTGCAAGGCCTCTCGCGCCGGCAGCCGCTCGCCGCGCCAGTGCACCCAACCCTCGCCGATCAGCGCCAGGCTCAGATGCGCCAATGGCGCCAGATCGCTTTCCCCCAGGGAGCCAAGCAAGGGCACCTCGGGTTCGATCCCGGTGTTGAGCAAGGCCAGCAAACTGTCGGCGCTGGCCTGGGAGATCCCCGAGCGGCCCTGGGCCAGCCCGGCCAGGCGCACGGCAATTATCGCCCGCAGTTCGGTCCGCGTGGCCAGGCGCCCGATACCCACGGCGCGACCCAGGGGGATCCGCCGTTGCAGGTCGTCGTCCGGCTGGGTCAGGGTCAGATCCACCGCCGCGCCAAGGCCGGTGGTCACGCCGTAGATGGCGTCGCCCGCAACCATCCGCTCCCGCAACAGCCCATGGCCGGCGGCGATCCGTTGCCGGGCGGCCGGGGTGAATTGCAGCCCCGCTTCCTCACGGGCAACCCGCAGCAGGTCAGCCAGCGCCAGGCCCTGCGGGCCCAGGCCGATCATGCGAAACGCAGCCGCTGGCCGATGCCCAGGCGCCGGGCCTTTTGCAGCAGGGCATGGCCCAGGGCGATATCGCTGAGGCTCAGGCCACGGTGCCAGAACAGGATGGTTTCCTCGCCGTGCTGCCGGCCGCTGCGCTGGCCCGCGACTATCTGCCCAAGCTCGGCGTGCAGGGTCTGTTCACTGAGTTTGCCGGCCTCGACGTGGGCCCGCAGCGCACCGAACATCCCAGCCTTGCATTGGCCCCAATCGTCCACCACCAGCTTGTCCATAATGTCGGTCAGTGACAGCTCCACCGCGCTCATGGTGCCGTAGGGCACGACAAAGGCACCGGGCTTGATCCACTCGGTGCGCAGCAGCGGTTCGGGCTGGTTCAGCCGCGACGCCTCGACCACAATGTCCGCGCCGCGCACCGCGCTCTCCCAGTCGTGGGTGACGATCACCGGCTTGCCCAGGTCGCGGCGCAGGCGTTCGGCAAAAGCCTCGCGGCTGTCCTCACGACGCGAGTGCACGCGGATTTCCTCGAAGTCGAACAGGTGGTCCAGCAGCCGCACGTTCCAGTACGCCGTGCCCCGAGCGCCGATATGGGCCAGCACCTTGCTGTCCGGGCGGGCCAGGTACCTGGCGCCGATGGCGGTGATCGCGCCGGTGCGCATATCGGTGATCGCCGAGGCGTCGAGGATCGCCTGGGGCACGCCGGTGGCCGGGTCCAGCAGGTTGAGGATCGCCAGTTCCGACGGCAGATCCTGGCGGTAGTTGTCGACGAAGTCGCCCACCACCTTGACCCCGGCGTGGCCGATATCGCCACCGAGCACCCCGCGCAGCACGTTGAAATGACCATTGATAGCGCCCCCGGGAATCAGGTGGGTGCGCGGCTCGATCACCGCTTCGCCACGGCCCTGGAGCGCCAGGCTGGCTTCGATGGCGGCGAGGATTTCGTCGTTGCTCAGGGCCAGTTCGGCGATGTCCAGGCCGTTGAGAAAATCGATATAGATGGGTTTCATGTGGCTCACTCGCTCTTGAATACGATCTGCTCGATCCGCACGGCCTTGGGGATCAGGTGGTTGGCGAGGAACAGGTCGGCGGTGCGTTGCTGGCTGGCCACGACCCGGGCATCGATGCCCTGCAAGGGCGAGCGCGAACGATGGCTGAAGTAGCTTTCCACCACCGGCCGTTGCAGGCCGAGGATGCGCGTCATGCTGTCGATGCTGGCGTCGCGCTGGTCGAAGGACAGCTGCTGGGCCGCGCCGAAGGCCTTGAGAATGGGGGCGACGGCAGTGCCGTGCTGACGCACGAAGGCACCGCTGGCGATGTAGAAACTGCCGCCGGAATCCAGGCCCTGGCCATCGCTGAGCAGGCGTGCGCTGCCGTCGAGCAAGGCCGCTGAATAATAGGGGTCCCAAATCACCCAGGCGTCCAGCTTGCCCTGCTCGAAGGCCGCGCGGGCGTCGGCCGGCGACAGGTACACCAGGTTTACGTCGCTGAGTTTCAGACCGGCGCGTTGCAGGCTCTTGAGGAAGAAATTGTGTGCGCTGGAACCCTTGAGCAGCGCCACCCGCTTGCCCTTGAGGTCGGCCAGGCTCTGCGCCTGGCTGTTCTTGGGCAGCAGGATGGCTTCGGTCTTGCCGTCGCTGGGCTCGACGCCGATGTATTGCAAGTCGATCCCCGCGGCCTGGGCAAAGATCGGCGGGATGTCGCCGATATTGCCCACATCCACGCTGCCGCCGTTCAGTGCCTCGATCAGTTGCGGGCCACCGGGGAATTCGATCCATTGCACCTGGGTGCCCGGCAAGGCTTTCTCCAGCAACTGGTGCTCGCGGGCCAGGACCATGCTCACCGAGCTTTTCTGATAGCCGATGCGCAATTGCCCAGGCTCGGCGGCCAGGGCCAGCGCAGCGCAGAGCGTGAGACACAGGGTGACGATAAAACCTTTGAACATCGGTGACTCCCAAACGAATTGAAAACACGGTCGGCCATGACGGCCTCATCGCCGGCAAGCCTGGCTCCTACAGAAGCCAGAAACGCCGCAGGCCAATGTAGGAGCCAGGCTTGCCCGCGAAAGCGATCCCCCTGACACACCCCGCCGCCTGCATCGCGCGCAAGCTGCGCTCCTACTGAGGCGCTGCCGCACCAGGCGCAAGCGGCTTACAGGGCAGCGCTGACGCGGCTGGCGACTTCGCTCGGCACCCAGCCTTGCCAGACCTGCGGCTGCTCGCGCAGGAAGGCCTCGGCGACCTGGCGCGGTGGCTGGCGGGTTTCACTCATCTGGCCCAGGGTGCGGTTCAGCAGGTCGATCGGCAGGTCGACCTTTTCAAAGAAACTCACCAGCTCCGGGTATTGCGCCTTGAACGGCGCGGACACGCCGATCGCCAGGTGCGCCGGCATCGACCGGGTGCCCTGCGGATGGGGGTTGTTGGCATCGGCCAGGGTCTTCCAGGCCTCGGCGTTGAAGGCCGGCTCCTCCAGCTTCACCAGCTTGAACTTGCCCAGCAGCGGCGTCGGCGACCAGTAATAGAACAGCACCGGTTTGCCGCGGCGGATCGACGAGCTGACCTCGGCATCCAGGGCCGCGCCGGAACCGGTGCGGAAGTTCACGAAGCTGTCGCTCAGCCCATAGGCCTTGAGCTTCTGGCTGTTGACGATTTCCGAGGTCCAGCCGGTGGGGCTGTTGAGAAAGCGCCCACGGCCCGGGTCTTCCGGATCGCGGAACACCTCCTTGTAGCGCGCCAGGTCGGCCACCGATTTCAGCTCCGGCGCCAGCGGCTTGATACCGCGCTCGGCATCGCCCTTGATCACGTATTCCGGCACCCACCAGCCTTCGGTGGCGCCCTTGACCGTATCGCCCAGGCCGAACACCTTGCCCTCGGCTTCGGCCTTGACCCAGGCCGGACTGCGCCCGGCCCACTCTTCGCCGATCACCTGGATATCGTTCTTGGCCAACGCCGCTTCGAGGCTGACGGTGCTGCCGGGCAGGGTCTCGGTCGGATAGCCGTAGCCCTTCTCGACGATCAGCCGCAGCACCTCGGTGATCAGGCTGCCGCTTTCCCAGGTGATGTCGCCGAAGTGGATCGGCGCCGGCTTGTCCGCCGCCGGCGCCTGCTGGGCCAGCAGGCTGAAGGTCAGCAGCGAGGTGCCGAGCAGGTGTTTGATGATCTTCATGGTGAACCTCTTGCTGGTTATTCACGTGTCCGTAGCCGCTGCCGCAGGCTGCGACCGGTCTGGACGGCATTGCGTATTTTCGAGGCCGCCGGGAAGGCCCTGCGGACCTTGGCGCAGCCTTCGGCAGCGGCTACAGGGTTAAAAGTCGTAGCTGAGCCTGGTGTAGTAGAACGCCCCCTCCGGCGCCGACGGCGACAAGTAGCTGTACTGCTGCCCCGGGGTCTGGCGCAGGCGGGTGTTGAAGTCGTCGGGCTTGCTGTCGAACAGGTTGTTGGCGCCCACCGACAGGCGCAGTTGCCGGGTGAAGGCGTAGTTGACGTCCAGGTCGGTGTTCCACTGCGCGGAGAAGGTCTGGTCGTACTGCGCGTTGGCCGCCGAGGCCGCGTATTTGCGGTACTCGCCATAGCGGGTCTCGGACAGCGCGATGGTCCAGGGGCCGTAGCGATGGATCGCCCCCAGCACCAGCTTGTCTTCGGGGTAGCCGTGTTCGAGGAAACCCTGGGCTTCGCGGGTCAGCACGTCGAAGCCGAACGGGTTGGAATGGATCTTCTCGATGGTGGTGCGCGCCTTGGTGTAGCCGGCCGACAGGCTCAGGGCGCCGTAACGCTGCAGGTCGAGGTTGTACTTGCCGACGATGTCGACGCCGCGGGTGCGGGTGTCGGCGGCGTTGGTCATGAACTGCGCCCAGGTGTACTGGCCGAACCCGGCCTCGCTGAGAATCCGCTCGGCGTCCGGCCCGGAAATCCCGCCGCTGTAGAGCAGGCGGTCGCGGATGGAGATCTGGTAGGCATCGATGGTCAGCGACGCCTGCTCGCTCGGGCGCAGCACCAGGCCCAGGGAATAGTTGGTGGACTTCTCCGGCTTCAGCGGCTGCGCGCCCAGGGCGCGGGCCGCCGGGTGGTCGGCCGGGAGCATGCGGGTCAGCACCGGGTTGCCGTTGATATCGACGTTGGTGGTGGTGGTCCAGGAGGTGCCGATCTGTCCCAGGGTCGGCGCGCGATAGGCGTTGTTGACCGTGGCCCGCAAACCCACCTGCGGGGTGAAGTCGTAGCGCGCCGAGAGCTTGCCAGTGGTGGCCGAGCCGAAGTCGGAATAGTGCTCGGTGCGCCCGGCAAGGCCCAGCTGGAACTTGTCGGTGACCTGGTTTTCCAGGCCGAAATACACCCCGCCGACATGCCGCTTGTAGGTCCCGGCGTCGTCCGGGGTCAGGCCGGATGCCTGTACCGCGCCCACTTGCACGCCATCGATGCCGCCGAAGGAGTAGGAGGAATAGTCGCCCTCCTCCAGCCGGTACTGCTCGTCGCGATAGGCCACCCCCGCCGAGACGGTGAGCGGATGCTCCGACCAGGCGACGTCCAGGTCCTTGGCATAGTCCAGGGTCAGGTTGGTCTGTTCGTTGATCAGCGTGGCCACGTCGAACTTGGTCGGGCTGTTGGCGCCGTAACTGGGGTTGACCGTGTTGAAGGCCAGTTCGTCGTGCTTGTCGCGGCCGTAGGTGGCGCTGAGGTCGAAGCGCCCGATGTTCTCGTCCTCGTAGCGGCTGCCCAGGGTCAACGCGCCATCCTCATAGCGGTAGCGGTACTTGGGAATGGTGCCGTTGGGGTAGATCGAGGCAACATTGTTGGGGTTGCTGGCCAACAGCGGCGGCGTGTTGTTGACCGACTTGTCCTGGCCGAAGGTGGCAAAGCTGTAGAGCCGCCACTGATCGCTGAGGCCGACTTCGGCGTTGGCCGCCAGGTTGTATTTGTCGCGACTGGCGCCGCCCCAGCGCGGGTCCTGCAACTGGCCGCCGGCTTCATATTTATCGCCGATGTCGGTGGGCTTGTTGTTCAGGCCGTTGAAGCTCAGGGTCAGGAAACCATCCCCCGGCAGGCCCAGGCCGTACCAGCCGTCGGCGCTCTTGCTGAAGCCATCGCCCTGGGCGTACTGGCCCAGCTGGGTGTTGAGCTGGCCGCCGCTGTCGCGCTCCTTGAGCACGATGTTGACCACCCCGGCCACTGCGTCGGAACCGTACTGCGCCGAGGCGCCGTCGCGCAGCACTTCGACATGGTCGATGGCGCTGATGGGGATCATGTCCAGGTCCACCGGCTGCGCGCCAATGAAGGGTACGCCGCCGGAGATGTTGACCACCGCCGAGGCGTGCCGGCGCTTGCCGTTGATCAGCACCAGGGTCTGGTCCGGCGACAGCCCGCGCAGGGAAGCGCCCTTGGGGTTCTGCCCGCGGGTGGCGCTCTGGTTCTGTGGAAAGTTGAACGACGGCAGCAGCTGGAACAGCGCCTGGTTGAGGCTGGTGGCGCCGGTCTGCACCAGCTCCTCGCTGTTGATCACGTCCACCGGCGCCGCGCTGGTCAGGGCCGTGGCGTCGCTGCGCCGGGTACCGATGGCCACCACCCGGTCGAGGGTCGGGGCCGCGGCTTCGCTGGCCTGGGCCTTGGCCTTGCGGCTGGTCGCACTCGCCGGTTGCGGGCCTTCCTTGATGATGAACGCGCCATCCGGGCTGACTTGCAGTTGCAAGCCGGTGCCGCGCAAGGCAGCCGCCACCGCCTGCTCGGCGGACAACGAACCGTCGACCCTGGCCGAGGAGTAGTTGCCCAGTTGCGGGGTAAAGGAAATCACCTGGCCGCTTTGCCGGCTGATGTTCAGCAGCACCTCGTCCAGCGGACCGGGCGCCAGGTGGTACTGCTGGCGGGCCGCTTCGGCCCCCTGGGCGCCAGCAAGAAACAGCGCGGCCAAGGGGCCGATGGCCAAGGCCAGACGCGAACGACGCTGCACGGTTGTGGATATAGGCAACATGACTCCCCCCCAAAAGCATCCAACAATGGAAATCCAACAACGCTGCTCCCCGCAGCGTTTACGGGAGTGATGTGCAACGGCCGGGCGAAAACTTGCAGATCCTTTGGTTATGGTCTTAGAACCACAGCGAAACGCTGAAAACCAATGCTTCTGTAGGAGCGCAGCTTGCGCGCGATGCAGCCAACGCGGTGGGCCAGGAAAACCGCCATCGCGGGCAAGCCTCGCTCCTACAGAAGCGAGGGTCAGGCGGCACTCAGGGTTACCCATAGATCGGTACGGCGGGTGATGCGGATCGGCAGGGTGCGGGCCAGGCTGTCGAGGATCTGTTGCGGGTTGTCCAGGCGGAACAGGCCGCTGACCCGCAGCCCGGCGATGGCCGGATCCAGGCGCAACACCCCGCGTCGATACGGACGCAGTGCTTCCACCACTTCCGACAATGGCGTATCGCGCAGTTCCAGCAAACCATCGACCCAGGCCGTGGCACTGCCACGACCTGGGCGCACCGGGCCGAAATGGAAGGCGTCGTAGGCCACCTCATGGCCGCCGGGCAATTGCAGGCGTTCGCCACTGCGCCCGGCGATGTCCAAGGGACCGTTGAGCGCCGTGGCATGCCCCTGGCCGTCGCGTTCGCGCACCAACAGGCGGTTGCCCGTGGCCTGGATCCGCGCCTGCGCGGTGTGGATGAAAAACGGTCGGGACGGATCGCTGGCCAGGTTCAGCAGCACTTCGCCGTCCAGCAAATGCACCACTCGACGCTGGCGATCGAAGTCGATGTTCGCCGCGCTCCGGGCATTCAGGCGCAGCTCGCTGCCGTCCGGCAGGGTCAACGACTGGCGCTGGCCGGTGCCGGTGTGCAGGTCCGCGGTCAGCTCGGCCAAAGGCAGGCCGCGCTGGCTGACCAGCGCCCCCGCCCCCAGCACTGCGCCGGCGCCGAGCAAGGCCCGCTGTAGCACCTTGCGCCGACTGCTCGGGGCGTTCAGAGCCTGCTGCAACAGCTCGCCATCGACGCCCTGGGCAATCGGCACCTGGAACACCCCAAGGCGGGTTTCCAACTGGCGACACAGCTGCTCGTGCCGCGGGTCCGCGTTGCGCCAGCGCTGGTAGGCACGGCGCTCGGCCTCGCTGGCCTGCCCCGAATTCATCAGCACCCACCAGCGGGTGGCGTCGTCGATCAGCTGTTCCCGACTCGGTTCGTGGCTCATGTCATTCCAGGCTCAGGCGCAGACAACGCTGGGCGGCCCGGGTCATGTAGTCGCTGACCGAACGTTGCGAGATCCCCAGTTGCTCGGCGATCTGCGGGTAGGTCAGGCCGTTGACCTGGGACAGCAGGAAGGTCGCCTTGACCTTGGACGGCAGGCCGTCGAGCAGGCGGTCGATGGCTTCCAGCGCCTCGAGCATCTGCGCCAGGTCCTGGGGCGAGGGCTGCACGGCTTCGTCGTCATGTTGCAGGGCATCGAGGTAGGCCCGCTCCAGGTCGCGACGGCGCCACAGCTGGTACACCAGGCGTTGCGAAATGGTGGTCAGCAGGGCCCGTGGCTGGCGGATCGGCAATACTTCGGGCCTGCTCAACAGCTGGACGAAGGTGTCGGCGGCAATGTCTTCGGCGCTGGCGCCGGCATCCAGGGAGTGGTGCAGGTGGTAGCGCAGGCGGCTGCACAGCCAGTCGTAATGACTGCGGAACAGACCGCCCACATAGTCGCTGTGAGTGGTGTCGGCGCCGGACATAGTGGCTCCAATGAAGAAGGTTGCGCGGTATGTCCGGTGTTCCGGTGCGGCGATCCTAACAAGGAAGGCTTATTCTTTAATAATATTTAAATTTCATCTTTATAGAATTTTAAGGAATTAAAAAACCTGGCACCTGATGGATTTTTTCGCAAGCAAGCTCGCTCCTACAGGGCATGCACAGACCTGCAGGAGCGAGCCTGCTCGCGATAGAGTCGAAGGAATCAACGCAGCCGTGCGTAACCCAGCTCTTCAGCCTCGCGCTGATAGTCGAGCAGAATCTGGTAGTCCGTTTCAGCGGCCGGCAGTACCTCCCGCAGCCCGAGGGTTTCGGCCACGGCGGGCAGTGCCAGCAGCGCCTGGTTCATCGCCGCACGAATGCGTTCGGCCTGTTCCTCGCCAAGGCCGGCCACCCCGATATAGGGCAGGGTCGGACTGAAAGCGCTGCGGGCGATCACCCGCAGGCCAGCCACCTCCTCCTCGGCATAACGGGCCAGGTAGGCGAAGGTCACGCTGTCGATGGCGGCCAGGTCGGCCTGCCCTTCTCGCAGCCAGCGCAGGCTTTCCCGGTGGCTGCCGCTGAGGCCGACACTGGCGAAAAACCGGCCGTCACGCTGCAGCGGCGCGAGGCGCTGGCGCAGCAGGTTCATGCCGCTGTTGGAGTCTTCGCCATTGATCACCCCTCGGCTGCCCCTTAGGGCCTGCAAGGTCCGGCGCGGGTCGTTTTCACGGCCGAGCAGCAGGCTGCAATGATTGCCGGCCGTGCTGTCCGGCAGCTCGTAACGCGGCCGGCCGATGACCCGGACCTGGCCGCGCAGGGCGGTCATCAGCGGGTAACCGCAGGTCTGGGTCAGCAGCAGGCGCGGCGACAGCCACAGCTGCATCAGGTCCAGCTCCCGGGCATCGAGCCGGGTGTAGTCGAGACGCTGCAGGATCGCCGCCAGCCACTGTTCGTTGGCCTGGCGAACCGGCTCGGGGGCGACGTACATCAGCAGTTCGGCATAACAAGCAGTCATGGTTCAGGCTCTTCGGGCTCGACTACAGGGCGAAGGGATGTTCGGGGCTGTCGATCGGCTTGAGGGCATGGCGTCGCAACAGCTCGCCATAACCCTGCACCACAAAGCCGCCGCTGCGCACCTGCCATTGTTCGCGGCGCTCTCGATAGGCCCGCGGCAGGCAGTACCACGGCAGCCCGGGCAAATCATGGTGCACCAAGTGCAGGTTGAGGTGCAGGAACAGCCAGGTCCAGGGCCACGCCGCTTCGTTGAGCACCGTGCGCTGTTCCACCTGGGCGTGGGGGCGGTGCTCGTAGAAGGAACGGAGCATCGCCACCGACAGCGCCGGCACGCTCACCAGCAGCAGGTAATGCCAGACCGGCAACACAGTGTAGCGGGCAATGAAGGCCAGCATCAGCAGGGTCAGCGCGCCATGGGTCAGCCACATCAGCCAGGCCTGGCGCTGCCCCTGGCGCAGGCGCAACCCTTCTTCCCGCGCCAGCGCCAGCAGGGCCAGGGGCGCGCCGAGCAGCAGCCGCCCCAGCAGGGTCTTGTTCAACCAGTGCAGGCCCTGCTCGAACAGCGAACGGCTGTGCCATTGGCGCTGGCCCAGGTAGCGGCTTTCCGGATCGCGACCGGGCAGGGTCAGGTCTTCGTCGCGGTGATGCTGCAGGTGGCTGTCGCGGTACAGGGTATAGGGGTACCAGACGGCAAAAGGCGCATAGCCCAGCAGCTTGTTCAGCCACAACCAGCGCGTGGGGTGGCCGTGCAGCAGTTCATGCTGCACCGACAGCCACAGCACCAGGATCGGGATCAGCAACAGGGTACTGGGCCAGAGCCCCAGCAACGGGCTGGCCAGCAGCACGGCGAACCAGCTGGCGCTGGTGCCAATCAGCAACAGCCAGGTGGGCCATTCGGTGCGGGCGGTGAAGGTCTGGCGCAGGGTGTCGATTTGTTCGCGGTGCAGCGGATCAAAGTAATGGGCCATGGCGTTACTCAGGACAGGGGCTGGCCGAGGGGCGAACCTTCGGCGTCTTGCTGTTCTGTGCAACGAGAAGGGGAAAACTTGCAGATCGATGGGTTATTTACTTAGAAGCAAAAACAAGGAAGCCCGCGGGGCGGGCTTCGTGGGAGGGTCAGTCAATGACCGAAAATATTGTGCTCGGCCTTTTTCGCTCGCTTGTCCGCGCGTTTCTCGATAGCGGTACGGGCTGGTTTCTTCTTCGCGACCTTCTTCGCTTCCACGCCTTTCATGATGCACACTCCGCTCGCAGGGGATCGTTCATCAGGTATACACCTATCCCGAGCGCTCCGTACTTTTATAATCACCGCCCCGGCCCACCCTGCGAAACCCCATGCCCGACACCGAATACCTGCTGCTTGCCGACACCCTGCGACCGCTGCTGAACAAGTTCTATCGCGCCCACAATTCGCCAATGCGCGCGGCCAGCGAAGGGCAATCATGGGTGGCGAAACGGGGAGCGATCATCGCCGGGCTGAGCCTCACGCCGGTTGCCCAGGGTCACTGGCTGACCGGACTGTTCGTCGACCCCGCCCATCGCGGCCAGGGCATTGCCGCCAGGCTGGTCGAGCAGGCGCGCGGGCAGCTGCCGAGCCCCGTGTGGCTGTTCTGTCATCCGGACCTGCAAGCCCTGTACGAACGCATGGGCTTTGCCACGGCCCCCGCCCTGCCCCAGGCCCTGGCGGATCGCCTGGCCCGCTATCGAAGGAGCAAGAGCCTGATCGCCATGGGCATAGATCCTTTGGTTAGGTCGACCAGCGATAATGTGTGATCCCAGGCCCTGGAGCGCGTGCTAGCCTCGGCGGCATATCGGCCTCCATCAGGATGATCCATGAAACCGACGCTTCTGGCTGCCTCCCTCAGTGCCCTGCTGCTACCCGTATTGACCCATGCCGCCGACGCCGCGGTCCCGCCCCAGCAATACGCCAAGGTCCTGGCCGGCGACTGGCGAGCGCCGCAGAACAGTGCCCGCGACCGCTATCGCCATCCGCAGCAGACCCTGCAGTTCTTCGGCCTCAAGGCCGACCAGAAACTGATCGAGATCACTCCCGGTGGCGGATGGTACAGCGAGATCCTCGCGCCGTTGCTCAAGGACCACGGGCAGTACATCGCCGCCCTCCAGGCCCCGTCCAGCGGCGAGTATTTCCAGAAATCGGCGGACAGCCTGAAGCAGAAATTCAGCGCCGATCCCGCCCGCTACGCCAAGGCCAAGTTCGTCGAGTTCGACCCCAAGGCACCGGTGCTCGGCCAGGCCGGTTCGACGGACACCGTGCTGACCTTTCGCAACGTGCATAACTGGGTGCTGGCCGACACCGCGCCGGCGATGTTCCAGGCCTTCTTCAACGTGCTGAAACCGGGGGGCGTGCTGGGCGTGGTGGATCATCGCGCCAAGGACGGCGCATCCCTGGAAGACATCAAGCACAGCGGCTACCTGACCACCGCCTATGTGGTGAAGCTGGCGACGGATGCCGGGTTTGTGCTGGACGGGCAAAGCGAGATCAACGCCAACCCGCAAGACCCCAAGGACTACGCGCAAGGCGTCTGGACCTTGCCGCCGGCGCTCAAGCTGGGGGACGTGGACAAGGCGAAATACCTGGCGATCGGCGAGTCGGACCGGATGACGCTGCGCTTCGTCAAGCCGGCGAAGTAACCACGCGGATCGCAACCTGCGGGCAGGCCGCGATCCTCATCCTTCAATCGTCGGCGTGGGGATCGAGGTCGGGGAACATCACCTCGGTAAAACCGAACTTGCTGAAGTCGCTGATCCGCGACGGATACAGGCGGCCGATCAGGTGGTCGCATTCGTGCTGCACTACCCGCGCATGGAAACCCGAAGCCAGCCGCACGATCGGCTCGCCCTTGGGATCGACGCCTTCGTAGCGAATGTGCTGATAACGCTCGACCGCGCCACGCAGCCCCGGCACCGACAGGCAGCCTTCCCAGCCCTCTTCCAGCACCGGGCTCAAGGGGGTGATCAGCGGGTTGATCAGGATAGTCTGCGGCACGGCCTCGGCTTGCGGGTACCGCTCGCTGTGCTCGAAACCGAAGATCACCAGTTGCAGGTCGACGCCGATCTGCGGCGCGGCCAGGCCGACCCCGCCGACGCTTTCCATGGTCTGGAACATGTCGTCGATCAGTTGCCACAGCTCGGGGCTGTCGAACATCTCGGGCGGCACCGGTGGCGCGATACGCAGCAGGCGCTCGTCGCCCATTTTGAGGATTTCACGGATCATGATCAGACTTCGTCAGTGGTCGGCTTGAGCGAGTGGTCCCGGCCCAGTCCCGATAGGTGTTGTTTGGGCTCGTCGTGCTCGCCGGGAACCCTTTCTCCAGGGTTCTTGCCGTCGGACGACATGTGCTCGATCGCCGCATTCATCTCAGCCCCCAGCAACAGCACCGCCGAGGAAATATAGAAGTACAGCAGCAGGACGATGATCGCTCCGATACTGCCATACATGGCGTTGTAGTTGGCAAAGGTCTTCACGTAGAACGCGAAACCCAACGAGGCGATGATCCACACCACCACCGCCAGCACCGAGCCCGGGGTGATGAAGCGGAACTCCTGCTTCACATCGGGCATCACGTAGTAGATCAGCGCCACGGCGACCATCATCAGGATCACGATCACCGGCCAGCGCAGGATGGTCCAGACGGTGACGATGAAGTCTTCCAGGCCGACCTGCGCGGCGATCCAGCCCATCACCTGCGGCCCGAGCACCATCAAGGCCGCGGCCGCCAGGAGCATGCCGGCGATGCCGATGGTGTAGATAATCGACAGCGGAAAACGTTTCCACAACGGGCGCTTTTCCACCACGTCATACGCGGCGTTCATCGCGCTCATCATCAGCCGCACGCCAGCCGAGGCGGTATACAGGGCAATCACGATACCCACCGACAGCAGGCCGCCCTTGGACTGCTGTAACTGGTCGATCACCGGGTTGACCTGCTCCAGCGCCTGGGGCGGCAACACCAGTTCCGATTGCAGGCGCAACCAGGAGAAGAAGTCCGGCAGGTGCAGGAAACCGATCAAGGCGATCAGGAACAGAATGAAGGGGAACAACGAAAACAGCATCTGATAGGCCAGAGCCGAGGCGTAGGTCGACATTTCGTCGTCGATGAACTCAGTGACCGTGCGCACCAGCACACGATGCAGGGGCAGGCCTTTCAAATTCGGCAAAAACATAGCGTCTCCTTTCGCCGCAAGCATTCAGGGTCGGTGGCGACTCAAGGGCCGTTTTCTACAACAAAGTTTTCTACAACAAACTAGCCTAGTTTGGCGACTTTGAACCCTTTCGTCTCGTTTGGTGCCGTGACCGCCGTGAAAACGGCCATCCGCGGATGGCTGTCGTGTTGCAGTGCAAGCCGGCGGATCAGGCCTGACACCCTGCCTGATATTACCAACGGCCGCGTTGGCCAGGCCTGTCGCCTTATCCGCTGTGCTGCCCATGGTATGCCTGCGTAGGGCAATCGAGGGCTGGGGTCTTGCCCTGAGGTTGACCCGAGGCCGTCGCACGGAGTTTCAATTATTTTCAGCGGGGCATTTCATCGCCTTATTTGCCCGCCGCACGCAGGTTGCGCTTTATGTTTGGCGGCCAACCCACGAGAATGCGCAACCTATTCAGGCGCTGCGCTGAAGATCCAATCCCGTAGGAATGTTATGAAACTCGATAAAAAGCTGGCCATCGCCCGCCGGAACCAGGAACTGGGCGGTGCGGTGCTGGGCGTCAACAACTGCCACTTCGCGGAACTGAGCCGCAGCCGGAATATCTGGTGGTTCGATCTGCCGGTCAGCCGCCTGGCCATCGGTCAGTACGAATGGGTCCACCTGCTGCTGCACACCCCGAGCACCGACCAGTTGCTGCACCTGAAGGTGCCGACTGTGTTCCTGCGGGAAAAACTCGAAGGCCTGGTGGTACGCAACGCCGGCAAGCGCAAGGCGGCCCTGAGCCTGGAACTGAGCGCCGACAAGGACTCCTTCCTCAAGGACGTGCGCCCCGCCGGCACCGGCGTGAACTTCACGCAGTTCCAGCAGTAACCCGGCGGCGACATCAAGCGCCCAATAAAAAGCCCCGCATCTGCGGGGCTTTTTTGTTTGCCTGGCGTTTTACTTCTTCACGCCCAGCTTCTTCAGCTCTTCGTCGCGCAGTTCGCGACGCAGGATCTTGCCGACGTTGGTGGTCGGCAGCGCATCGCGGAACTCGACGGCCTTGGGCACCTTGTAGCCGGTGACGTTGGCGCGCATGTGCTCCATCACCTGCTCCTTGGTCAGGGTCACGCCCGGCTTGGCGACGATGAAGATCTTGATCGACTCGCCCGACTTCTCGTCCGGCACGCCGATGGCCGCGCACTGCAACACGCCCGGCAAGGCCGCCAGCACGTCTTCCAGCTCGTTCGGATAAACGTTGAAACCGGAGACCAGGATCATGTCTTTCTTGCGATCGACGATGCGGATATAGCCATTGGGCTGGATCAGCGCGATATCGCCGGTCTTCAGCCAGCCATCGCTCATCACCTCATCGGTGGCGTCCTGGCGCTGCCAGTAACCCTTCATGACCTGCGGGCCCTTGACGCAGAGCTCGCCGGTCTCGCCCAGCGGCAGTTCGACGCCGGCGTCGTCGACGATCCGGCACAGGGTCGAGGGTACCGGGATGCCGATGGTGCCGATCTGGATGTTCTGGATCGGGTTGACGGTGGCCACCGGGCTGGTTTCGGTCATGCCATAACCTTCGCAGATCGGGCAACCGGTCACGTCTTTCCAACGTTCGGCCGCCGCCAGTTGCAGCGCCATGCCGCCGGACAGGGTGACTTTCAGCGCCGAGAAATCCAGCTTGCGGAAGGCTTCGTTGTTGCACAGGGCCACGAACAGGGTGTTGAGGCCGACGAAACCGCTGAACTTCCACTTCGACAGTTCCTTGACCATCGCCGGCAGGTCGCGCGGGTTGCTGATCAGGATGTTGTGGTTGCCGATCAGCATCATCGCCATGCAATGAAAGGTGAAGGCATAGATGTGGTACAGCGGCAGTGGGGTGATCAGGATCTCGCAACCTTCATTGAGGTTGGAGCCCATCAGCGCCTTGCACTGCAGCATGTTCGACACCAGGTTGCGGTGGGTCAGCATCGCGCCCTTGGCCACGCCGGTGGTGCCGCCGGTGTATTGCAGCACGGCGACATCGCTGCTGGCCGGGCTGGCGTCCTTGACCGGCTGGCCATGGCCCTGGCTCAGCACGTCGTTGAACTTGACGGCCTTGGGCAGGTGATAGGCCGGCACCATTTTCTTCACGTACTTGATGACGCTGTTGATCAGCAGGCGCTTGAGCGGCGGCAGCAGGTCCGCCACTTCGGTGACGATCACATGCTTGACGCTGGTCTTGGGCACCACGGCTTCGGCCAGGTGCGCCATGTTGGCCAGGCAGACCAGGGCCTTGGCGCCGGAGTCGTTGAACTGGTGTTCCATTTCCCGCGCGGTGTACAGCGGGTTGGTGTTGACCACGATCAGGCCGGCGCGGATGGCGCCGAATACCGCGACCGGGTACTGCAGGACGTTGGGCAGTTGCACGGCGATTCGATCGCCGGGTTGCAAATCGGTATGCTGTTGCAGGTACGCGGCAAAAGCACCGGACAGTTCGTACAACTCACCGTAGGTGAGTGTCTTGCCGAGGTTGCTAAAGGCCGGTTTGTTGGCAAAACGTTGGCAGGACTGCTTCAACACCGCCTGAATATTCGGATACTCGTCTGGATTGATATCGGCAGCAATCCCAGCTGGGTACTTATCCTTCCAAAAGTCTTGGATCATGGAAGCCCACTCCTCAGCAACGCGAATTCGTCAGCGCACTTGATGCGATTATTATTTGTGTGTGTTTTTTATTGATGTCTATTGTTGGTGAGTCTGGCTGTCTATATAGGCCGAGAAGTCACAAAGCGCGCCGAGAGTAGCAGCTTTGCCAAAGGCCGACTAGAGCCAAAATCGGCCTAAACAGTCACTTTCGTGACTCAAGAATATTTAATGGTCATTTTTAGAGTAAAAATTCTATCCAGCCATTCAAGGCTCTGGAACGGGCTTTTGCGCCCTTCGAAAGCATCGCGAGCAAGCTTCGCTCCTACAGAAACCCTGGGTTCCGGTAAAAACGAGGCTTGCTCGCGATAGTCGCGCCCTGGCGCGGGACTGTTACATCCGGTGAAACATCAGGCGATGTCGCGCAACTCCCGACGCAGGATCTTGCCTACCGGCGTCATCGGCAACGACTCACGCAACACGATGTGTTTCGGCACCTTGTAGCCGGTGAAGTTTTCCTTGCAGTAGGCCTTCAGCTCTTCGAGGCTGACCCCCGACTCGCGGGCCACCACGAACAGCTTCACCGCCTCCCCCGAACGCTCGTCCGGCACACCGATCACCGCGCAGTTGGCGACTTTCGGGTGGGCCATCACCACGTCCTCGATTTCGTTGGGGTACACGTTGAAACCCGAGACGATGATCATGTCCTTCTTGCGATCGACAATGCGCACGAAGCCATCCGGATCGATCACCGCGATGTCGCCGGACTTGAACCAGCCCTCGGCATCCAGCACCTCGTCGGTGGCTTCCGGCTTCTGCCAGTAGCCCTTCATGATCTGCGGCCCCTTGATGCACAGCTCGCCGCGCTCGCCCAGCAGCTGCTCGACACCCTGGTCGTCGATGACCTTGAGGGTCGTGCCCGGCACCGGCAAGCCCACCGTGCCCAGGCGCGACTGGTCGCCGTAAGGGTTGGTGCAGGCCACGGGCGAGGTTTCAGTCAGGCCGTAACCTTCGGTGATACGACAGCCGGTCAACTCCGCCCAGCGCTCGGCGGTGGCCTTGACCAGCGCCGTGCCCCCGGAGTTGGTGAGCTTGAGATTGGAGAAGTCGAGGGTCTTGAACTCGGGATGATCCATCAGCGCCGTGAACAGCGTGTTCAGCCCCAGCAGCGCCGAGAAACGCCACTTCTTCAGCTCCTTGATGAAACCGCCGATGTCCCGCGGGTTGGTGATCAGCACGTTGTGGTTGCCGGTGACCATCATGCACATGCAGTTCGCGGTGAAGGCATAGATGTGGTACAGCGGCAGCGGCGCGATCATCACCTCCCGGCCCTCGCGCAGCAGCGGGTGGCCGTCCGGTCCCAGTTGCCCGAGGCAGGCACTGGCCTGCTGCATGTTGGCCACCAGGTTGCCGTGGGTCAGCATCGCGCCCTTGGCCAGCCCCGTGGTGCCGCCGGTGTATTGCAGCACGGCGACGTCGTCCAGGCGGGCGTTCAAAGGCTTGATCGGCTGGCCACGGCCCAGGTGCAATGCGCTCTTGAAGGAAACGGCCTGGGGCAAGCGATAGGCCGGCACCATCTTCTTCACCTTGTCGACCAGGGTATTGACCAGCCAGCCCTTGGCGGAGGGCATCAGGTCGCCCATCTTCGCCTCGATCAGGAACTGGATATCGGTATCGGCCAGCACTTGCTCGACCTTCTGCCCGAACAGGTTCATGTACACCAGGGCCCGCGCCCCGGAATCCTTGAACTGGTGGCGCATTTCCCGGGTGGTGTACAGCGGGTTGGTGTTGACCACGATCAGCCCCGCGCGCAAGGCGCCGAACACGGCGATCGGGTAATGCAGGACATTGGGCATCTGCACCGCGATGCGATCGCCGGGCACCAGGTCGGTGCTGCTCTGCAGATAGCCTGCGAAGGCCGCGCTGTAGCGCTCCAGCTCGGCGTAGGTCATGGTCACGCCCATGTTGCTGAAGGCCGGGCGGTCGGCGAATTTCTTGCAGGAACGTTCGAACACCTCGATCACCGACTTATAGGCACCCAGGTCGATATCGACGGGCACTCCGACCGGGCGTTTGTCATTCCAGAAATCAGGCTGCATTGTTCTTGTCCTCGTTACCTGAGTTGTCCGGGCCGCTTCTCTGACGCGACGAAAGGCGGGGCTCTGCGGACGTTAGCAGCTATGGCGAATAGGGCAAATACGGGCAATGGCGTCATTGACAGCGTGAATCTTGCCGCCATGGCGCGCGCAGATCGGACGGGGCTGCGACGATGAGCTATACAATGCAACGACCCCGTGCAAAGGAATCGCCATGATCCACCACTCTTTCTGGCTGACCGCGAGCGACCACAGCCAGCTCTACGTCAACCAGTGGCTCCCGGCGGCCCCGCTCAAGGCCGTGATCCTGCTGGCCCACGGCATGGCCGAACACAGCGGACGCTACGCCAGGCTGGCGCAGGCGCTGTGCAACGAAGGCTACGGCGTCTATGCGCTGGACCAGCGCGGTCACGGCAAGACCGCCGAGCATGGGGTACTCGGGCACTTCGCCGACGACGACGGCTGGTGCAAGGTGGTCGGCGACCTGGCCAGCCTCAACCAGCACATCGGCCAGCAGCACCCGGGAACCCCGATCGTGCTGCTGGGCCACAGCATGGGCAGCTACATCGCCCAGGCCTACTTGCTGCACCACAGCGCCAGCCTGTACGGGGCGATCCTCAGCGGCTCGAATTTCCAGCCAGTGGCGCTGTACCGCGCGGCCCGCCAGATCGCCCGCTTCGAACGCTGGCGCCAGGGCGCCCAGGGCCGCAGCGCGTTGATCGAATGGTTGTCCTTCGGCTCGTTCAACAAGGCCTTCAAGCCCAACCGCACCGCCTTCGACTGGCTCAGCCGCGATCCCGACGAAGTCGACAAATACGTCCAGGACCCGCTCTGCGGCTTTCGCTGCAGCAACCAGCTGTGGATCGACCTGCTGGGTGGCCTGCAGCAAATCAGCAAGGCCTCCAACCTGGCCCAGATCGATCCGGGCCTGCCATTGCTGGTGATGGGTGGAGAATGTGATCCGGTGAGCAATGGCATACGTCTCAAGGATCTGGCCGGCGCTCTGCGCGAGGCCGGCAGCCAGTACCTGCAGCTCAATATCTACCCGCAGGCGCGGCACGAATTGTTCAATGAAAGCAACCGCGACGAAGTGACTGCCGATGTATTGGCCTGGCTCGACCAGGCCCTGCAGCATCGTCGACCGCCGAAGACTGAATGACCCTGTTTCCAATCGATACGCCAATCAACGCTCAGCACAGGACTTGAGAGAGATGACCCAGGTTACCAACACCCCGTACGAAGCCCTCGAAGTCGGCCAGACCGCCAGCTACAGCAAGCACGTGGAAGAGCGTGACATCCAGCTGTTCGCCGCCATGTCCGGCGACCACAACCCGGTGCACCTGGACGCCGAGTTCGCCGCCGCCAGCATGTTCAAGGAGCGCATCGCCCACGGCATGTTCAGCGGTGCGCTGATCAGCGCCGCGGTGGCCTGCGAGCTGCCCGGGCCGGGCACCATCTATATCGGCCAGCAGATGAGCTTCCAGAAACCGGTGAAGATCGGCGACACCCTGACCGTGCGCCTGGAAATCCTCGAAAAACTGCCTAAGTTCCGCGTGCGTATCGCTACCCGCGTGTTCAACCAGCGCGATGAACTGGTGGTGGACGGCGAAGCCGAAATCCTTGCCCCGCGCAAACAACAGACCGTCACCCTGCCGACCTTGCCGGCCATCAATATCGGCTGAGCCACCTCGTAGCAGGCATCCCGCTTTCGCCAGGTTGCGATTGCTGCGCAATCGATCGCAGCCTGGCGGCAGCGGCTACACGATCACTGACTCCCCTCCTCCACCTGCACGCTCGCCGTCATCCCGGCGCTCAGGTTGACGCCTTCGGGCACCTTGTCGAGCCTTATGCGCACCGGAATTCGCTGCGCCAGGCGCACCCAGTTGAACGTCGGCTCCACCTCGGCCAGCAGTTGCCCGTCCGGCGTGGCGTTGCGGTCGGTGATGCCGCGGCTGATGCTTTCCACATGCCCCTGCAAGGCTTCTCCAGCGCTCATCAGCCACACCTTGACCGGGTCGCCGACCTTGATCCGCGGCAGTTTGGTTTCCTCGAAATAGGCCTGCACGTAGAAGGTCGAATCGTCGATCAGGGCCATCACCGATTGCCCGGCGTTCACATAGTTGCCTTCGGCCAGGCGCAGGTTGGTGATATGCCCGCTGCGCGGCGCGCGGACCTGGCTGCGCGCCAGGTTGAGCTCGGCGACCTTGGCGTCGGCCTGGGCCTGGCGCAGCTCGCCACGAGCGACACCGGCATTGATCTGCGCATTCTCCCGCAGCTCGGCGCTGATGGCCTGCGGCCCGAGGCTGGCCCGGCGGCTGGCTTCACGCTCTTTCAGGTTGAGCTGCTGCTGGCGGGTCTGCACCACCGCCTGGGCCTTTTCCAGCGCCGCCTCGAAGCGATCGCGGTCGATGCTCAGCAACAGGTCGCCGGCCTTCACCGCCTGGTTGTCATAGGCCTTGAGCTCACGCACCCAGCCCGAGACGTCGGGGGCGACTATCACCACGTCGGCGCGAATCCGCGCATCCCGGGTCCAGGGCGTAAGCATGTAGTACTGCCACAGATGAAAGCCGGCAAACAGCGCCGCCGCCACCAGGCACAGGGTAAAAGCGATACGTACGGAGGCACGCATGAACAACTCCTTATAAAGGTCCGAGTACGACAGTGACCAACGTCAGGACACAGACGTACAAGGCCACATCGAACAGTGCTTCATGCCAGATCCAGCGCCCCAGTGGCGTTGCGCGCAACAGCATGCGCAACGCCCCGGTCAGCACCAGCGCCAGCACCACATAAATCAGAAACGGGCTGAGCAACACTCCGCCCAGCGACCACTCACGCAGCCCCATGGTTTTCCTCCTGCTGCCGGCACCAGGTGCGCCAGCTCTTCTGCAACTGCACCACAGCGCCCTGGGCCAGCTTCAACGCATCGCTGGGCGGTTGGCTGTCCAGGGCCTCGAGCAAGGCGCTGCTGGCGTCGGCCAGCGCGTCGCCGCGACCGGCGCCCGGCCCGCGCTCCAGCACCTGCTCCAGATACTCGAAATAACGTCGCTGCGAAGCATCCGCGGGCACCTGGGCCACCGCCAGGCTCAACCGCAGATGCATCAGTTCGTCGCCGATATCCAGGCCCAGCAGGCCATCGTCCCAGCGGCTGCGCGCCTGCTCCGGCAATTCCGGGTAATGCCGCGCCAGTTGCAGCAGGCGATCGGCCATGCGCCCGCCGAACCAGCTTTCCGCGCCACGCAGGTTGCGCCGGGTCAGGCGCACCAGGTCCTGCAGGGTCGCCGCCAGCAGGCGCCGCCCGTGCCAAGCCGGGTTGCGCAGGATCAGCAGCTGGAACGCCAGCACCGCGGCGCCCACACCGAGTACCATCGCCTGGGCGCTGTTGAAGAAGTTCGCCACGTCGAACGTCATCTGGTTCTGCGGCGAAATCAGCACCACGAAGTGCAGGCAGAACGAGGTCGCCGTGGCGCCGATCTGAGGTTTGGCCATGCCCAGTGCGCCGAAAAACAACGGCACGCCCATGGCCATCGCCAGCAGGGCAAAACTGCTCCACTGCGGCAGCAGGATCTGCCCGACCACGAAGGCCACCGGAATCGCCAGGAAGATGCCACGCATGAAGCTCATACCGATCTGCGCACCGTTCTCCCGACTGGCGAACAGGCCGCACACCACACAGGTCAGCAGCATCGCCCCCGAGGCCGCCGGCCAGGCCGTGGCCAGCCAGAAGCAGGCCACAGTGAGGAAGGCCAGGGCGCTGCGCGCGCCAAACAGCAGCGCCAGCGACAGATCGCGATGGGGGCTTAGGGTCGCCGGCTGCTCCACCGGCGCCTTACCCTCCTCCACCGCCTGCATCGCCGCTCCAGCAGCCAGGGCGGTATCCAGCAACAGGGTGAAGCGGGCCAGGCAATAGCTTTGCGCCGAGCTGATGGCCGAGTCATGGGAAGCGTCCAGCAACTGCGGCCGCAACGCCTGCAAGGTCGGCTTGTCCATCGCCGCCAGGGCCTGCTGCACCTGCTCCATCCACGGCGCCAGTTGATCCGCCTCGGCCTGGTCCAATTGCTTCCATTGCCGGCGCACCGAACGGGAGATCCGCAGCAGCATCAGCAGCTTCTGGCTCAAGGCGCTGATCGCCCGCGCCCGCTGCCGACCGAGCGGACCTTCGAACCAGGCATGTTCGCGCTGGGAGTCCACGGCGACGATGCGCCCGAGGATTTCCAGCAGCCCCTTGCGCGCCAGGGCATCGCCGGCCAGGGTCGCCCGCGCCGCCTGCATCCCGCTTTGCCAGGCGCTGCGCGCCTGGGCGGTCAACTGCCGCTCGACCCGCATCGGCCAGAGCAAGGCACTGCTGGCGGTGGCGCAGATAATGCCCAGGGAAATTTCCGTACAGCGCGCCACGGCCTGGTCGAATATCGACAACGGATGGGAAATCGCCGGCAAGGCAATGATCGCCACGGTGTAGCCGGCCAGCACGAACGAGTAGGACCAGGCGCTGCGCAGCAGGGTCGAACTGGCGGTGCACAAGCCCAGCCACAGCGCCAGGGCCAGCAGGAACAGCCAGGGGGTCTGGGCGAACAGCCCCATGAACAGCACCGACATGCAGGTGCCCACCAACGTCCCCACCAACCGTGCCATGCCCTTTTGCAGGACCATCCCGGACAGCGGCTGGGCGACGATGATCGCCGTCATCAGGGCCCAGGACGGCTGCTGCAAACCCCAGCGCATGGCCAGCCACAACGCCAGCCCGGCGCCGAGCACGGTCTTGATCGCGAACTGCACGGCCGCCAGATTGGGGGCGAACAGCGCCTGCAAAGTGATACGCACGGAAAGAACCCCGGGAAGGACAAAACAACGATAGATGCACTGGAGCGAGAAATGACGCCCGTCAATTATTAGCTAGCTAACTATCAGTCGTCCAGCACTAATTTCCAGGCACAAAAAAACGCCAGACAAGCTGGCATTTTCGATAGCTTCGCGCCGTTACGAGCCGGCGCGTGCCTAGTTGCGCAGGGCTTTGACCTGATCCTGGTTGCGCTGTACGCCATGCTCCTCATGCTGGCCCTGAAATCCAATTTTTATCTGATATTTCAAAAACCTATCTTTTAATCCGGTTTCTGTATCCGTGTTATTTGCAGGATCTGTCATTTGGCCTGCATGCAGAATGCCTGTATTTTCCAAGGTGTTCGTCACCTCAACAGACAGCCGCCATGAATCCCGAAAAACTTGAACTGCTGGTCACCCGCGAAATGCCCTACGGCAAGTACAAGGGCCGCATCCTCGCCGACCTGCCCGGCCCCTACCTGAACTGGTTCGCCCGCGAAGGTTTCCCCCACGGCGAGCTGGGTGGCCTGCTGGCCCTGATGCAGGAAATCGATCACAACGGCCTCTCCGACCTGTTGGACCCGTTGCGCGCCAAACACGGCAAACCCAAACCCCGTCATTAAGAAGCCCGCCATGCCAAGCAATGCCCAAATTGCCCGCGACGAAGATTATTGGCTGGCCATTGCCCGGCGCTATGACGTCGAACCCGGGCCGATCAACCTGGAGAACGGCTACTTCGGGCGCATGAGCCGCGCCGTGGTCGAGGAATACCAGCGGCAGATCGACTTCGTGAACCGCAGCAACTCGGTGCATGTGCGCCAGCATTTCGAACAGATCGGCAATTTGCAGATTCGACAGCAATTGGCCGAACTGCTCGGCGTCGACCGCCAGGCTGTCGCCCTCACCCGCAGTGCTTCGGAGGCGCTGCAATCGCTGATCCGCAACTACAACCGCCTCCAGCCAGGCGATCAGGTGCTGCTCAGCGACCTGGAATACGACAGCGTCAAGGGCGCCATGCACTGGCTGGCGCGCCATCGCGGGGTCGAGGTCATCGAGATCGAGCACGCCCACCCGGCGAGTTTCGACAGCCTGCTGGCCAGCTATCGCGAGGCCTTCGAGCGTTATCCGCGACTGAAGCTGATGGCCCTGACGCACGTCACCCACCGCACCGGGCTGGTGCTGCCGGTCCAGGCCATTGCCCTGGAGGCCCGCGAACGGGGAATCGACGTCATCCTCGACGGCGCCCATGCCCTGGCCCAGGTCGATTTCCAGCTCAGTGAGCTCGGCGTGGCGTTCGCCGGCTACAACCTGCAGAAATGGATTGGCGCACCACTGAGCCTGGGTTTTGTCTACATCGACCCGCAACGCCTGGCCGATATCGATCCGGACATGGGCGAGCAACGTTATGCCCTCGACGATATCCGCTCACGGGCGCCTTATGGCACGCCGAACATTCCGGCCTGGCTGACCTTGCCCCGGGTGTTCGAGGAGCACCGCAGCATGGGCGGCTCGGCCCTCAAGGGCGCGCGCCTGAATTACCTGCGCGACCTGTGGGTGAGCCAAGTGCGCGAGCTGCCCGGCATCGAAGTCATGACCCCGGACGACCCGCGGCTGTATTGCGGCATCACCTCGTTTCGCTTCACCCGCCAGCCGGACCAGCAGACGATGGCCGAGCGGCTGCTCAAGGAATACAACCTGTTCACCGTGGCGCGCAGCGGTTCGCGTTGCGGGCCCTGTATCCGGGTGACACCGGGCTTTACCACGCCAGCCTCGGATATCCATCTGCTGGTCCAGGCGCTGGTGCAGTTGGGTTGAGATCTTTCGTACGTCCTCATGTAGGAGCGCAGCTTGCGCGCGATGACGGTGGAACAGGCAACGCGATTGAATGGCCGCTACGCGGATCGCGAGCAAGCTTCGCTCCTCCAGAAGACCCGGCAATAGCCGGCCAGCTTTTCTCCAGGCAAAAAAAAACGGTGCACCGACCAAGCGCACCGTAAAGCCGTAGAACACACCAACGAATCTTTGAAAAAAGCAGGAAACCTGTCAGTCCAGCAGCGCCAGGGCCTCGGCCGTGCACTCCTGGATCCGCGCCCAGTCGCCGTTCTTGATCCACTCGGGATCGAGCATCCAGCTACCGCCGACGCACATCACGTTCTTCAACGCCATGTAGCTCTTGATATTGGCCGGGCCGACACCGCCGGTCGGGCAGAATTTCACTTCGCCGAACGGGCCGCCCAGGGCCTTGATCGCGGCCACGCCGCCGCTGACTTCCGCCGGGAACAGCTTGAAGCGGCGATAGCCCAGGCTGTAACCCTCCATGATCCCGGAGGCATTGCTGATCCCCGGCAACAGCGGGATCGGGCTGGCGACGCTGGCTTCCAGCAGGTCGCGGGTAATGCCTGGGGTGACGATGAACTGCGAACCGGCGGCTTCGGCGGCGGCCAGCATCTGCCGATCGAGCACGGTACCGGCACCGGTCACCAGCTCCGGACGCTGCTCGCGCAGGATCTGGATCGCCTTGAGACCGAACTGCGAGCGCAGGGTCACTTCCAGCGCGGTCAGGCCACCGGCGGCCAGGGCGTCGGCCAGGGGCAGCACGTCCTGTTCGCGGGCGATGGTGATCACCGGCAGAATCCGCGCCTTGGCGCAGAGGCTGTCGATCAGGGCAACTTTATCCGCCATGGAAACGGTCGGTTGTGGGTTTGTCATAGCGGCTGATCCTTGGCTCATGGGCACCAGTAAATCTCTAACGGAGGTTGCAGGAAGGCACGAATCGGCATCGCGGCGACATCGTCACCGGCCAGTGCGGCACTCAGGGTGGTCAACTTGGATTGACCGGAAATCGACAGCACGCTGTACGTGGCCGAAGCCAGCAAGGCACGACTCATGCTCAGGCGCTGATGGGGCACGCTCGGCGCCAGCATCGGCCAGCAGCGACGCTGACCGTCGGCCTGCAGGGCTTCGGCCAGGTTCGGGCTGTTGGGGAACAGGGAGGCGGTATGACCGTCGTCGCCCATGCCCAGCACCAGCACGTCGATGGCCGACAACTCGGCCAGCAGACGATCGGCTTGCTCCGCCGCCTGTTCGAGGTTCGCCGCGGCGTTGTACAGGCTGAGGAACTTCGCCTGGGCCGCCGCGCCCTGCAGCAGGTAGCGCTTGAGCAGGCCGGCGTTGCTGTCGGCGTGCTCCACCGGTACCCAGCGCTCGTCCGCCAGGGTGACCAGGACCTTGGACCAGTCCAGGTGCTGCTTGGCCAGGTGCTGGAAAAACGCCACCGGGCTACGCCCGCCGGACACCACCAGGGTGGCTTCGCCGCGAACCTGGATCGCCTGGCTCAGTTGCCCGGCCACCTTCAGCGCCAGGCCTTCGGCCAGCAGGATCGGGCTACGGAACTCGTGGGCGTGCACGCCCGCGGGCAGTTTCAATTTAGATATCGCCATACCATGACCTCCCGTCCCGCGTGATCAATGCGATGGAGCTCATCGGCCCCCACGACCCGGCCGCATACGGCTTGGGCGCATCACCGGACTTCTTCCACCCGGCGATCAGCTGGTCACACCATTTCCACGCGGCTTCGATTTCATCTTTGCGGACAAACAAGTTCTGATTGCCACGCATCACTTCCAGCAACAACCGCTCGTAGGCATCGGGAATCCGCGCGCTGCGATAGGTATCGGAAAAATTCAGCTGCAACGGGCCGCTGCGCAGTTGCATGCCCTTGTCCAGGCCTTGTTCCTTGGTCATCACCCGCAGGGAGATACCTTCGTCCGGCTGCAGGCGGATGATCAGCTTGTTGCTGATCTGCAGGCGCTGCTCGGGGGCGAAGATGTAGTGCGACGGCTCCTTGAAGTGGATGACGATCTGCGACAGCTTCTGCGGCATGCGCTTGCCGGTACGCAGGTAGAACGGCACCCCGGCCCAACGCCAGTTGCGGATGTCGGCCCGCAGGGCGACGAAGGTCTCGGTGTCGCTCTGGGTGTTGGAGTTCTCTTCTTCCAGGTACCCCGGCACGGCCTTGCCTTCGCTGTGCCCGGCAATGTACTGGCCGCGCACCACCTGGGTGGTCAGGCCTTCCGGGCTGATCGGCGCCAGGGCCTTGAGCACCTTGACCTTCTCGTCACGGATGCTGTCGGCCGAGAGGTCGGCGGGCGGGTCCATGGCGATCAGGCAGAGCAGTTGCAGCAGGTGGTTCTGGATCATGTCCCGCAGTTGGCCGGCCTTGTCGAAGTAGCCCCAGCGGCCTTCGATCCCGACCTTCTCGGCCACGGTGATTTCCACGTGGGAGATGTAGTTCTGGTTCCACTGGGTCTCGAACAGGCTGTTGGCGAAACGCAGGGCGATCAGGTTCTGCACCGTCTCCTTGCCCAGGTAGTGGTCGATGCGATAGATGCGGTTCTCCGGGAAGAACTGCGCCACCGCGTCGTTGACCTTGCGCGACGATTCCAGGTCCGAACCGATGGGCTTCTCCAGCACCACACGGGTGTTTTCGGCCAGCCCAGCCTTCGACAGGTTCTCGCAGATCGCCCCGTACACCGCCGCCGGCGTGGCGAAATAGGCGATCAGGCGTTGCTCGCGCCCGGCCAGCTCGGCCAGGGCCAGGTAATCCTCGGCCTTGAGGAAATCCACGTGCAGGTAGGTCAGGCGCGCCAGGAAGCGCTCCAGCACCGCGGGGTCAATCTCCTTGGCACCGACATACTTGCGCAATTCGGCTTCAATGAAAGACAGGTGCTGCTGTTCGCTGCCCGGCTCGCGGGCCAGGGCCAGAATGCGCGTGTCGTCATGCAGCAGGCCGGCGCCATCGAGTTGATAGAGGGCAGGAAACAATTTGCGAAGCGCCAGATCGCCCAGCGCGCCGAACAAGGCAAAAGTGCAGGGTTCTACCGTTATCGAAGGCATGATGTTTGTTCTTTTATCAAGTTAAGCTACAAATACCTTTTTTCAAGGCATCACTCAAGGAAAAATGTAGTAATAACCACAACATTTTAGCAAAATACAGATTCGAAGTGGTGGTCCGTCGGAGCCATCAGTAGGATAGGCCACCGCCAAAGACCGGTTAAGACCGGCTTCCTTTGCATTGCCGAACCAGGAAAACCCTAATGGACCGCGTGCGAAATCTTCTGGAACAGATCCAGAGTCGCCTTGAAGAATTGAACAAGGCGGAACGTAAAGTCGCCGAAGTCATCCTGCTCAACCCACAGCAGGCGACCCGCTTCAGTATTGCCGCCCTCGCCCAGGCCGCTTCGGTCAGCGAGCCGACGGTCAACCGTTTCTGCCGCTCGTTCGGCGTCAGCGGCTACCCCGAACTCAAGCTGCAACTGGCCCAGAGCCTGGCCAGCGGCGCGGCCTACGTCAGCCGCGCGGTGGAAGCCGACGACAACCCCGAAGCCTATACCCAGAAGATCTTCGGCAGCGCCATCGCCTCTCTGGACAGCGCCTGCCAGGCCCTGGACCCGAACCTGATCAGCCGTGCCGTCGACCTGTTGATCCAGGCCCGGCAGATCCACTTCTTCGGCCTCGGCGCCTCGGCCCCGGTGGCCCTCGATGCCCAGCACAAGTTCTTCCGCTTCAACCTGGCGGTGACCGCCCACGCCGATGTGCTGATGCAGCGGATGATCGCCTCGGTGGCCCACACCGGCGAACTGTTCGTGATCATCTCCTACACCGGGCGCACCCGCGAGCTGGTGGAAGTGGCGCGCATCGCCCGGGAAAACGGCGCCTCGGTACTCGGCCTGACCGCCGCCGGCTCGCCGCTGGCCAAGGCCAGCACCCTGAGCCTGAACATCCCGCTGCCGGAAGACACCGACATCTACATGCCGATGACTTCTCGGATCATCCAGCTCACCGTGCTCGACGTCCTCGCCACCGGCATGACCCTGCGCCGCGGCGTGGACTTCCAGCCGCACCTGCGCAAGATCAAGGAAAGCCTCAACGCCAGCCGCTATCCGGTGGGCGACGAGTACAACTGAGTTTCGCGAAACCCGGCGCCAGCCCCTCCGGCCTTATCGCGGGCAATCGAGCGTCGACCGGCCGCTCCTACAGCTCAATGCGT
>NZ_JACNAC010000064.1:0-34599 GCF_017349775.1 Pseudomonas sp. GW460-12-10-14-TSB1 | reverse complement strand
CGTGGTGCCGTTGCCCTTGCCGTAGCTTTGCAGGTTCTGCAGCACGTAGATGGCTTTCTTGTACTCGGGGATCAGGTAGTTGGCGTACTTGTTGCCCTTGAGGTTGTTGCTCTGGATGGTGTCCAGCTGGATCGCGAAGTACTCCAGGGCGTTGAACTTGGCCTCCGGGTCCTTCTGCACGCCGAAGCGGTCGAACTTGTCGCCGGCGTTGAGCAGGGTCATCGCCGTCACGTCGCTGATCAGGCCCTTTTCCTTCAGGAACGTACTCATGTTGCCCAGTTGCTTGGCGCTGACGTTCTCCGGATCGAACCCCTTGATCTGCTTGTGCAGCTTCATTTCGTCCATCTTGAACACGTTCAGCGCCAGCGGGTTCTGGCCGACCAGGGCAAGCATCTGCTTGACCTTGGTGCTCTGGCTGACCGGCTTGCCGCGGGTGCCGGTGTCCTGCACCAGCAGGCCGGCCTTGCTGGTCCAGCCGCCGACATTTCCGATTGTCATAAAAACTCCTGTGTGCGGGCTTCCCGCAACTTTTGCCCCTCTTGCACGGCCAACGGGAAGATCGCGCAAGTACAACTAAGGGCCATCTGGAAAGCCTGATTGAAGGGAAGAGATGTTCGAAGTATCGGCACGGCAGGAGGTTGCTCCAATAAATATTTCGGGAATTTACAATTTTCGTACATTCTCGATACAAATGCCTGGAAGCCGCGTTTTTACTGGCTGAAACAATTGCTTAACAATCCAGCCCACAGCAACTAAGCGACAACTTGCACAACAAAACGTACCAGACAGTTAATTTACTTCGGATGCTTTTCCAGTGACTTTCGCGCCATTTGCCGGGGGGTTGCGCAACTTTCCCCACCACCGTCCCCGCTCGGGAAAGTACGGCGGCCATCCCCGGTTTCTCATGGGCGATTGTGGTCCGTGCCGGACGGTCGGTGACCCAGCCCCATGACGGGCGCGGGGCAACTATATTTGAGGGTTCCTACACAAGGAGGTGCATCATGGAACAACGTCAGCAGCACCTTTTGAACGAGCTCATCTGCCATGAGCTCTACATCGACGCGCCGATCGATACCGTCTACTACTACGTGACCCAGCCGGATCGCTGGTACGAGTGGCATCCCGCTTCCCTGCGCGCCGATACCGGCCTGGCGGGCTCGTTGCCGGCAGGGCATCGCTTCAGCAAAACCATCGACCTGCTCGGCCTGCAGATCCACATGAGCTGCCGGGTACTGGTCGCGGTATTTCCCAAGGAATTCAAGATCGTCTTCAGTTCTCCGCCAGCAGATGGCTCGATCCACTATCAGTTGCGCAAATACGGGGACGGAACCCTGTTCAAGCGCAGCCTGCACTACTGCTCCGACCTCAACCTGAGCGGTTTGCGCCCGCGTATCGAGCACCTGTCCCAGCTGGCCCTGGCCAACCTCAAGCGCAACCTGGAGGACATCGCCCACTGACCCGGCAACGGGTGACGTCGCGCTGGCTGACAAATCTGTAATCTTCACCTCAGTTTTCTGACAGGCCGCGCCGCTTAAGGTCGCCTCATACCTGACACAACAGGATCGAGGGAGCCTTGGGGCATGCACGTAAAACCCACACGACGCAGTTTTATCAAGGGCCTGGCCGCCGGTGGCGTACTGGCCGGCACCGGGCTGTGGCAACAGCCGCTCTGGGCGCGCAGCGAGGATGGCCAGTTGCCCGCCCTCAGCGGCCAGCAGTTCGACCTGTTCATCGGTGAGTCCCAGGTCAACTACAGCGGCACGTCGCGCACCGCGATGACCATCAACGGCGGCCTGCCCGGACCGCTGCTGCGCTGGCGCGAGGGCGATACCGTGACCATCCGGGTGCGCAACCGCCTCCAGGAGGACACCTCGATCCACTGGCACGGCCTGATCCTGCCGGCCAACATGGACGGCGTGCCGGGCCTGAGCTTTCACGGCATCACTCCAGGCGGCCTCTACGAATACCGTTTCAAGGTCCAGCAGAACGGCACCTACTGGTACCACAGCCACTCGGGCCTGCAGGAACAGGCCGGGGTCTACGGGCCACTGGTGATCGAGGCCCGCGAGCCGGAGCCTTTCCAGTACGACCGCGACTACGTGGTGATGCTCAGCGACTGGAGCGACGAGGCGCCCGAGCGCCTGATGCACATCCTGAAAAAACAGCCCGGCTACTACAACTTCCACAAACGCACGGTCGGTGACTTTATCGAGGACGTCAGCCGTGACGGCTGGGCCGCCACCCTGGCCGATCGCAAGATGTGGGCGCAGATGAAAATGACCCCCACCGACCTGGCGGACGTCAGCGGTTATACCTACACCTACCTGATCAACGGCCAGAGCCCGGGCGGCAACTGGACCGGGCTGTTCAAGCCCGGCGAGAAGCTGCGCCTGCGGCTGATCAACGGCTCGGCCATGAGTTACTTCGACCTGCGCATTCCCGGCCTGAAAATGACCGTGGTCGCCGCCGACGGCCAGTACGTGCAGCCGGTCAGCGTCGATGAACTGCGCATCGCCGTGGCGGAAACCTACGACGTGCTGGTCGAGCCCGGCTCGCAGGAGGCCTACACCCTGTTCGCCCAGGCCATGGACCGCAGCGGTTATGCCCGCGGCACCCTGAGCCAGCGGCCGGGGCTGAGCGCGCCCGTGCCGCCCCTGGACCCGCGACCGCTGATCAGCATGGCCGACATGGGCATGGATCACGGCAGCATGGCTGGCATGGACATGGGCGCCATGCCCGGCATGGATCATGGCCAGATGCAGGGCATGGACCACAGCCAGATGCAGGGGATGGATTCCGGCAACATGGCTGGTATGGACCATAGCGCCATGACCGGCATGTCCGGCATGGACCACGGCGCCATGGGTGGCGCCATGCAAAGCCACCCGGCCTCGGAAGACGGCAACCCGCTGGTGGACATGCAGACCATGAGCCCGACGCCGAAACTCGCCGACCCGGGCATCGGCCTGCGCAATAACGGACGCCGGGTGCTGACCTACGCCGACCTGCGCAGCACCTTCGAAGACCCGGACGGGCGCGAACCGAGCCGCACCATCGAGCTGCACCTGACCGGGCACATGGAGAAATTCTCCTGGTCGTTCGACGGCATCAAGTTCAGCGATGCCGAGCCCCTGCGCCTGACCTATGGCGAGCGGGTACGCATCACCCTGGTCAACGACACCATGATGACCCACCCCATCCACCTGCACGGCATGTGGAGCGACCTGGAAGACGAACAGGGGCGCTTCCTGGTGCGCAAGCACACCATCGACATGCCGCCGGGCAGCAAGCGCAGTTACCGGGTGACCGCCGATGCCCTGGGGCGCTGGGCCTATCACTGCCACCTGCTGTTTCACATGGAGATGGGCATGTTTCGCGAAGTACGAGTGGACGAAGCCGGGAGCGCCGCATGATGCCGAAAAACGCCTTGACCCTGTTCACCACCCTGCTCGGCCTCAGCGCCGGCACCCTGCAGGCCGCCGAAAGCATGGATCACTCCAGCATGGATCATTCGTCCATGCCGGCTTCCGCCATGCAGGGCAGCACGATGCCGGGCATGGACCACAGCCAGATGACCGGCATGGACGGCGAACCGCTGCAGAGCATGGAACCCGCGGCACCCAGCCAAAGCCGCACACCGATCCCGGTGCTCACCGACGCCGACCGCCGCGCCGCCTTCCCGCCGGTGGCCGGCCACGGCGTGAACGACAAGGCGATCAACTCGCTGTGGCTGGTCGATCGCCTGGAATACCAGGACGCCGATGACGGCAGTGCCCTGGCCTGGGAAATGAACGGCTGGATCGGCGGCGACATCGACCGGCTGTGGCTGCGCAGCGAGGGCGAACGCACCAACGGCCGGACCGAAAACGCCCAGGTCGAAGCGCTCTGGGGCCATGCCATCGGCCCCTGGTGGGATGTGGTCAGCGGCGTGCGCCAGGACTTCAAGCCCGGTTCGCCGCAGACCTGGGCCGCCCTCGGGCTGCAAGGCATGGCCCTGTACAACTTCGAAAGCCAGGCCACCGCCTACCTCGGCGAAGGCGGCCAGAGTGCTCTGGGGCTCCAGGCCGAATACGACATCCTGCTGACCAACCGCCTGATCCTGCAGCCCAACGCGGAGGTCAGCCTGTACGGCAAGAACGATCCGCAACGGGGCATTGGCTCGGGGCTCTCCTCGCTGGAGGCCGGCCTGCGCCTGCGCTACGAAGTGCACCGCCAGTTCGCGCCCTACGTCGGCGTGACCTGGAGCCGCAGCTACGGCAAGACCGCGGACTATGCCCGTGAAGAAGGCGAAGACAGCAGCGAAGCCCGCCTGGTGCTCGGTGTACGCCTGTGGTTCTGACTTTCGTTCAATAGATAACTAAAAACATCACGCGGCCAATGCCGCCTGGAGCCTTGCATGTCCTACCTCAAGCATCTCGTCATCGCCGCCACTTTCGGTACCGGCCTGTTACTCACCGGCGTCGCCCAGGCGCACCCCAAGCTGCTGGCCTCGACCCCGGCCGAAGGCGCCAAGGGCGCGGCACCGGCGAAGATCGAACTGCAATTCTCGGAACCTCTGACCACCAAGTTTTCCGGGGCTCGCTTGCTGATGACCGGCATGCCCGGGATGAGCCACGCACCGATGCCGGTCAAGGCCAGCGTGGCCGGCGGCAGCGATCCGAAAAGCATGATCATCAACCCCGCCGCCCCGCTCTCGAAGGGCAGCTACAAAGTCGAGTGGCGGGCGGTGTCCGCCGACACCCATCCGATCACCGGCAACCTGACCTTCGAAGTCAACTGAGCCATGGGCGAACTCATCAACGTCGCCCTGCGTTTTGCCCTGTACCTCGACCTGACGCTGCTGTTCGGCCTGGCGCTGTTCAGCCTTTACGGGCTGCGTGGTGCGCAGAGCCGCTGGCGTTTTCGCCGGCCTCTGGCGACCAGCCTGGTGCTGGGTGTGCTGCTGTCGGGCGCCGCGCTGCTGCAGCTGGCGCTGTCGATGAGTGGCGCCACCCGCCTGGCCGAGCTGGACCCGGCGCTGATGCCCGTGCTGATGCTGGAAACCGATGTCGGCCAAAGCTGGCTGCTGCGCCTGGCGGCGTTGCTGCTGGCGGGCGTGCTGCTTCTGTTCAGCAGTGGCTGGCCGAGGTTCGCGCTCTACGGCCTGATCCTGTGCACGGCGGCAGCCCTGGCCACCCTGGCCTGGAGCGGCCACGGGGCGATGAGCGAAGGTGGCCAGCGTTACCTGCACCTGGGCAGCGACATCCTGCATTTGCTGGGTGCCGGCGCCTGGTTGGGGGCGCTGGCGGCTTTCGTCCTGCTGCTGCGCCGTGGCGCCTGCGAAGGCGAACAGCAGGCAGCCCACCTGCTCGATGCCCTGAAAGGGTTTGCCAGCCTGGGCACGCTGATCGTGGTCAGCCTGAGCCTCAGCGGGGTGCTCAACTACCTGCTGATCGTCGGCCCGGACCTGGCAACGTTGAGCGCCAGCACCTATGGCCTGCTCCTCAGCCTGAAGGTGGCGGTGTTCGCCAGCATGCTGGTGTTCGCCGCGTTGAATCGCTTCCATCTGGTTCCGCAACTGGAACAGGCGCTGCAACAGGCCTCGCCCCAGGCAGCCCTGCCCGCCTTGCGCCGCAGCATGTTCCTGGAACTGGCGGCGGCCCTGCTGATTATCGGCCTGGTGGCCACGCTCGGCATCCTGAGCCCCAATGACGCGTAGTGCCAGACAAACCGCGGCGCCCCCATCGCGGGCAAGCCTCGCTCCTACGGAGAATGCGCATGCTTGTGTAGGAGCGAAGCTTGCTCGCGATGAAGGATAACGCGCAGCAACAGACAAGCCGCAGCGCCCGGACGACAAGCACTTGGTATAACGTTGAAACACAAGCGCCGCGCCGCGCTCGAGAAAAGTAGCAAAATACGCCACCCTGTCGACCCAAGACCGCGCCCTCCGTGGCGCCCCTGATGATCAAGAGACGCCCTATGCACAACACTCTGCGCCTGGCAGCCCTGTCTGCCCTGCTCGTCGGCTCCCTGGCCCAGGCCGCCGACCTGATCCCCATCGATGTGCACCGCGATGCCAACTGCGGCTGCTGCAAGAAATGGATCGAGCATCTGCAAGCCAACGGCTTCAAGGTCAACGACCACGTCGAAAGCAACATGAGCGAAGTCAAGCAGCGCCTGGGCGTGGCCCCGCGCCTGGCGTCCTGCCACACCGCGGTGATCAACGGCAAATTCGTCGAAGGCCATGTGCCGGCGGACCAGGTGCTGGCCCTGAGCAAACGCGATGACCTGCTCGGCGTCGCTGCTCCCGGCATGCCCATGGGCTCGCCCGGCATGGAAATGGACGGCATGCCCGCCGATGCCTACCAGGTCATCGGCCTGACCAAAGACGGCAAGGACGTGGTGGTCGCGGACTACCCGGCCCATTGATCCTCACCGCCTGCCTCGGTCTGTTCCTGGCGGCCTTCGGCGCCGCCACCCTGCTGCCGCTGCAATCCGAAGCCGTGCTGGTGGGCCTGCTGCTCAACGGCCAGTTCAACCTGTGGTTGCTGCTGGCCGTGGCCACTCTCGGCAATGTCCTCGGCTCCCTGGTGAACTGGTGGCTGGGCCAGCGCCTGGAACATTACAAGGACCGCCGCTGGTTCCCCGTCGGCCCGCGTCATCTGCAAACCGCCCGCAACCATTACCAGCGCTACGGCCATTGGTCCCTGCTGCTGAGTTGGCTGCCGATCATCGGCGACCCGCTGACCCTGGTGGCCGGAATCATGGGCGAACCGCTCAAACGCTTCCTGCTGATCGTCACCCTGGCCAAGGGTGCGCGTTATGGCGTGCTGGCCTGGATGACCCTCGGCTGGGTCGGTTGAGCCGACGGGGTATGCCTGCGGGCTCATCTGCATGATCACGAAGGGAACGTTTCGCCCTGGCGATGGCCTCTGCTTATTAATGTCGCCCTAATCGCGTCGCTCCAGGATCGACCCATTGCTCTCGGAGGTCATGTATGTCCCTTAGCCTCACCCGCTGGTTACCCGGCCTGCTGTTGACCGCCGCCCTGCCCAGCCTTGCCGCCGAAGGCCCGGCCTACGGTCCCGAGTTGCAAGGCTTCGACTATCCCTACCCGCTGCAGCACTTTGCCTTTGAGTCCCAGGGCCAGGCCTTGCAGATGGGCTATATGGACGTGCCGGCCAAGGGCACGCCCAACGGCCGCAGCGTGTTGCTGATGCATGGCAAGAATTTCTGCGGCGCGACCTGGGACAGTTCGATCAAGGCCTTGAGCGACGCCGGCTACCGGGTCATAGCCCCAGACCAGATCGGCTTCTGCACCTCCAGCAAGCCCGAGCACTATCAATACAGTTTCCAGCAACTGGCGCAGAACACCCGGCAGTTGCTGGACCGGCTGGGCGTCCAGCAGGTCAGCCTGCTGGGCCATTCCACCGGCGGCATGCTGGCTACCCGCTATGCCCTGCAATACCCCGAGCAGGTGCAGCAACTGGCGCTGGTCAACCCCATCGGCCTGGAAGACTGGAAGGCCCTCGGCGTGCCCTACCGCAGCGTCGACCAGTGGTACGCCCGCGAGCTCAAGCTGTCGGCCGAGGGCATCCGCAACTATGAACGCAGCACCTATTACGGCGGTCGCTGGAAGCCGGAATTCGAGCGCTGGGTGGACATGCTCGCTGGCCTCAACCAGGGCCCGGGGCATACGCGGGTGGCGTGGAACTCGGCGCTGATTTACGACATGATCTTCACCCAGCCGGTGTACTACGAGTTCAAGGACCTGAAGATGCCGACCCTGCTGCTGATCGGCACCGCCGACACCACGGCGATCGGCAGCGACATCGCGCCGCCGGCGGTCAAGGCGCGGATCGGCAACTACCAGGTGCTGGGCAAGCAGGTGGCCGGGCTCATCCCGCACTCGACCCTGATCGAGTTCCCGGGCCTGGGCCACGCCCCGCAGATGGAAGAACCGGCGCAATTCCACCAGGCCCTGCTGGGCTGGCTGGAAACACATTGATGTTTTTTCCCCGGAGCCTTCATGAGTGTGCATATCGCGGTAATCGATGACTGGCAGGACGTTGCCCGTGACGTCGTGGACTGGTCGCAGCTGTCCGGTATCGGCCAGGTCAGCTTTATCCATGACTACCCCAGCGACACCGCCGCCATGAGCGAACGCCTGGCGCCGTTCGAAGTGATCTGCGTGATGCGCGAGCGCAGCCGTTTCGACGCGGCCCTGCTGCGCAGCCTGCCGCGGCTCAAGCTGTTGCTCACCGGTGGCATGCGCAACGCCGCCATCGACCTTGCGGCCGCGGCCAGCCTGGGCATCCAGGTGTGCGGCACCGACAGTTACAAGCACGCGGCGCCGGAGCTGACCTGGGCGCTGATCATGGCCCAGACCCGCAACCTGCTCAGCGAAGCCAGCGCCCTGCGCGCCGGCCTCTGGCAACAGGGGCTGGGCGGCGACCTGCATGGCAAGACCCTGGGCATTCTCGGCCTGGGCAGCATCGGCCAGCGGGTGGCGCAGTTCGGCCAGGTGTTCGGCATGCGGGTGATCGCCTGGAGCGAGAACCTCACCGCCGAGCGGGCCGCGGCGGCCGGCGTGACCTACGTGAACAAGCAGCAGTTGTTCGAACAGGCCGACGTGCTCTCGGTGCACCTGGTGCTCAGCGAGCGCAGCCGTGGCCTGGTGGACGCCCAGGCGCTGGCCTGGATGAAACCCTCGGCGCTATTGGTCAACACCGCCCGCGGACCGATCGTCGATGAAGCCGCGCTGATCAGCGCCCTCGAACGCGGGCGTCTGGCCGGCGCGGCGCTGGATGTGTTCGAGCAGGAGCCGCTGCCCCTCGACCATCCGTTGCGCCGCCTGCCCAACGTGCTGGCCACGCCCCATGTCGGCTATGTCAGCCAGCAGAACTACCGGCAGTTCTTCGCCCAGATGATCGAGGACATCCAGGCCTGGGCCGCCGGCCAGCCGATCCGTCAACTGGGCTGAAGCCACTCCCTCAGGGCATTTGCGCCAGCACTGCCCTGCACCATCATCGGGCGCGGGCGGTTTTTCCCCGCACCGCCCGCTTGCACCCCCTCACCGTTTTCGCGCCAAGGCTGAAAAGCCTCGCCCCCGGCCGGTGCGCGAGACTGCCTTTCGTCGGCTTTATTCCGCGATAGCGCAACCTTCGTCCGGAGAAAACCTAATCGTCACGCCCGCGCTCTAACTTCTGTCCTAGACTGGAATTCGAAAAGTGACCAGGCAGTCACTCCCAGGGAAATAAAGTCGAAACTTTTGGCTCACGCCTTGGGTCAGGTTAAAGGTAGGGCCTTCGCGACTGGTGCAATCCTTGCAACGGCCCCTTCACCCTCTTTGCGTCGACGCATGAGGCTGCGTTCGGCTTTCGCATGCGCAACGTTTTTGTGCCCCGGCCAGCGGATTGGCCTTTTGACACCGCCGGCTGATGCCAGGAACAGATCAATAAAACGGGAGAGACAGATGACCAGTGCCGTATTGCAAACCCAGGGAACGCATCCTCTGCATCTGGCCGGTGAACCGGCTTCCAAATCGATACTCGCCCCTGGCGGCAAGACGTTACTGCCCCTGATCCATCACAACCCCAATCGCAAGAAAGTCCTGTTCGTCACCTCGGAAATCGCCGACCTGGTCAAGACCGGCGGCCTGGGCGACGTGTCGGCCGCCCTGCCCCGCGCCATGGCGCAACTGCATGACGTGCGAGTGCTGATCCCCGGCTACCCGCAGGTGCTGCACAGCGAAAACCCGATTCATATCATTGGCGAGCTGGGCGGCCACGCAGCCCTGCCGGCCTGCAAGATCGGGCGCATGGACATGCCCGACGGCCTGGTGATCTATGTGCTGATCTGCCCCGAACTCTACGAGCGCGAAGGCACTCCCTACGGCGCCAACAACGGCCGCGACTGGCCGGACAACCATATCCGCTTCGCCCGCCTGGGCCTGGCCGCCGCCGACATCGCCGCCAACCTGGCGCAGATCCACTGGTGCCCGGATCTGGTGCACGCCCATGACTGGCCCGCCGGGCTGGCGCCGGCCTATATGCACTGGCGCGGGCAACGCACGCCGACCCTGTTCACCATCCACAACCTGGCGTACCAGGGCGTGGTCAGCCTGGCCTGCTGCCCGGAGCTGGGCATCCCCGAACACGCCCTGCAACAGGAAGGCATGGAGTTCTACGGCAAGCTGTCGTTCCTCAAGGCGGGCATGGCCTACGCCAGCCACATCACCACCGTCAGCGCCACCTATGCCCAGGAAATCACCACCCCGGCCTTCGGCTGCGGGCTCGACGGGTTCCTCGCCAGCAAGACCCAGCAAGGCCTGCTCAGCGGCATCCCCAACGGCATCGACGAAAGCTGGGACGCCGCCAGCGACCCGCACCTGTCCACTCCCTTCGCCATCGGCGACTGGCAAGGCAAGGCCGCCAATGCCGCCCATGTACGGCGGATGTTCGGCCTCGACCCCAGCAGCGGCCCGCTGTTCGCCGTGGTCTCGCGCCTGGTCTACCAGAAAGGCCTGGACCTCACCGAAGGCGTGGCCGAGTACATCGTCAAGTCCGGCGGCCAGATCGCCATCATCGGCCGCGGCGAACCGGAAGAAGAACAGGCCATGCGCGCCCTGGCCGCGCGTTTCCCCGGGCGTATCGGGGTGAACATCGGCTTCAACGAAACCGACGCCCGCCGCATGTTCGCCGGCAGCGACTTCCTGCTGATGCCTTCGCGCTACGAGCCCTGCGGCCTGAGCCAGATGTACGCCCAGCGCTTCGGTTCGCTGCCGGTGGCGCGCAATACCGGCGGCCTGGCCGACACCATCGAGAACGGCGTCACCGGCTTTCTGTTCGACGAGTCCACGGTGGCCAGCTACGAAGAAGCCCTGAGCCGCGCCTTCAAGGTGTTCGCCTATCCGCAGCTGCTCAATGCCATGCGCTGCCGGGCCATGGCCGCGCCTTTCAACTGGTGCAAGGCGGTGGAACCCTACGCCGAACTCTATGAACAGCTGGTGGCCAAGGCCTTGGGAAAATCGGCCAAACCCTGAGAGGGCACTCCAAGATGCCGTCAAGGACACTGGAAACCTGGCCCCACGGCACAGTCCCACTCGATGCCGAGCGCACCCGCTTTGCCCTCTGGGCGCCGGACGCCCGTCACGTCAGCGTTGAGCTGCAAGACGGGCCGTCGTTGCCCATGCTGCCCCAGGCCAACGGCTGGTTCATGGTCATCGGCCGCTGTCCGCCCGGCACTCGCTACCGCTTCAACATCGATGAGCGGATCCGCGTGCCCGACCCGGCGTCCCGGGCCCAGGACGGCGATGTCCACGGCCCCAGCCTGGTGGTCGATCCCCAGGCCTATCGCTGGCAGCACCCGCACTGGCAAGGCCGGCCGTGGCACCAAGCGGTGATCTACGAGCTGCATGTGGGTGTGCTCGGCGGCTACCGCGAAGTGGAAAAACACCTGCCGCGCCTGGTCGAACTGGGCATCACCGCCATCGAGCTGATGCCCCTGGCGGAGTTTCCCGGCGACCGCAACTGGGGCTACGACGGCGTCCTGCCGTATGCGCCGGAAGCCTCCTACGGCTCGCCCGACGACCTCAAGCACCTGATCGACTGCGCCCACGGCCTGGGTCTGGCGGTGATGCTCGACGTGGTCTACAACCACTTCGGCCCCGACGGCAACTACCTGCATCACTACGCCAAGGCCTTCTTCAGGGAGGACCGGCACACGCCCTGGGGCGCGGCCATCGACTTTCGCCGCCAGCCCGTGCGCGACTTCTTTATCGACAATGCCCTGATGTGGCTGCTGGAGTACCGCTTCGACGGCCTGCGCCTGGATGCCGTGCATGCCATCGACGATCCGGACTTCCTGCACGAATTGGCGCAGCGGGTACGCCAACGGATCGACCCGGCGCGACAGGTCTGGCTGACCCTGGAAAACGAACACAACCAGGCCAGCCTGCTGGAGCAGCACTTCGACGCGCAGTGGAACGACGACGGGCACAACGCCCTGCATGTGCTGCTCACCGGGGAAACCGACGCCTATTACGCCGACTTCGCCGAACGCCCCACCGAGAAACTGGCGCGCTGCCTGAGCCAGGGCTTCGCCTACCAGGGCCATGTCACCCGCCACGGCACCGCCCGCGGCGAGCCCAGCGGCCACCTGCCGCCCAGCGCCTTCGTGCTGTTTTTGCAGAACCACGACCAGATCGGCAACCGTGCCTTCGGCGAACGCCTGGTGCGCCTGGCCGAGCCACAGGCGTTGCGGGCGGCCACGGTGCTGTTGCTGCTGTCGCCGATGATCCCGCTGCTGTTCATGGGCGACGAACTGGCGGCGCCGCAGCCCTTCCTGTTTTTCACCAGCCATCACGGCGAACTGGCGGACGCGGTGCGCGAAGGCCGGCGTGGTGAATTCGCCGCCTTCAGCGCCTTTGCCGATCCGCATAAACGCGAGCAGATTCCCGACCCGAACGCGCCGGACACCTTCCTCGTGTCAAGGCCGCAGGCGGACCCGGACCGGGGCGAGCAGACCCGGGCCCTGTATCGTCAACTGTTGCAACTGCGCCGCGAGCACATCGTGCCCTACCTGCCCGGCGCCGAAGCCCTGGGCGCCGAGGTGCTGGCCGAGGGTGCGCTGTGCGCCCGCTGGCGCCTGGGCAATGGCCAGGAACTGCGCATCGATCTGAACCTGAGCCCGCACAACGTCGAGCAGCGGCCACCGGACGCAGCGCAGCGCCTGTTCGACTACCCGGCCCAGGCTTTCGAGCTTCTGCAGCAAGGCCATCTCGCCCCCTATAGCGCACTGGTCAGCCTTGGCGCAGTCGCCCCACTGCCTGACCTTGACGGAGAACGCCCATGAGCGACGCGCAACTGGAAATCCTCGCCAGCCGAGCCGGCCTGGCCGTCGACTGGATCGACGCCAACGGCCGCCCGCAACGGGTCGAGCCACGGGTACTGCGAGCGGTGCTGGCCAGTCTTGGCCATCCGGCCGACAACGACCGGCAGATCGAAGCCAGCCTGCGCCAGCTGCTGCAGGTGCAACAAAGCCGGCAACTGCCACCGCTGCTGACCGCCGATGTCGGCCAGGGCCTGGACCTGGGGCATTACTTCGCCCCGGATACGCCCTGCGAAATCCACCTGGAAGACGGCAGCGTGCTCAACCTCAAGCTGGACGACAACTCCATGCTGCCGGGCCTGGTCCCGGTGGGTTACCAGGAAGTGAGCATCGCCGGCCAGCACTTCACCCTGGCCGTGGCGCCCGAACGTTGCTACAGCGTCGCCGACGCCGTGGACCAGGCCACGCCCCGCGCCTGGGGCCTGAGCGTGCAGCTGTATTCGCTGCGGCGCAGCGGCGATGGCGGTTATGGCGATACTCAAGCCCTGGAAGACCTGGCCCGGGTCGCCGGCGAACGGGGCGCCGAGGCTCTGGCCATCAGCCCACTGCATGCCATGTTCAGCAGCGACACCGGACGCTACAGCCCCTACTCGCCGTCCAGCCGGCTGTTTCTCAATAGCCTGTACGCCGCCCCCGGAACCATTCTCGGCGAGCGCGCCTGGCGCAGCGCCATCGACGCCAGCGGCCTGGGGCCGCAACTGCAACAGCTGGAACAACAACCGATGGTCGACTGGCCGGTGGCGGCCCAGGCCAGGCAGAAAGTCCTGCGCGCTCTTTATGAAGGCTTCTGCCAGGGCGAGCACCCGCTGCACCAGGACTTCGCCAGCTTCCGCCACGCCAGCGGCGAGGCCCTGGAAAACCACTGCCGCTTCGAAGCCATCCAGGCCCAGCGCGCGGCTCGTGGCGAGAGCCTCGACTGGCGCCAATGGCCCGACGCCTGGCGCACCCCGCGCAGCCCGGCGCTGGCGCAGTTCGCCGAGGAGCACGCCAGCGATATCGGCTTCTATGCCTTCTGCCAATGGCTGATCGCCCGTTGCCTGGAGCGGGTGCAGGCCACTGCCCGCAGCAGCGGCATGGGTATCGGCCTGATCGCCGACCTGGCCGTGGGCGCCGATGGCGGCGGCAGCCAGGCCTGGAGCCGCCAGGACGAACTGCTGACGGCGCTGACCGTCGGCGCGCCGCCGGACATTCTCAATCGCCAGGGCCAGGGCTGGGGCATTTCCGCCTTTTCCCCGGAGGGCCTGGTGCGCAATGGTTTCCACGCCTTTATCGAAATGCTCCGGGCCAACTTCGCCCATGCCGGCGGCCTGCGCATCGACCATGTGATGGGCCTGCAGCGGCTGTGGGTGATCCCCCTCGGCGCCCCGCCCTGCGACGGCGCCTACCTGTATTACCCGGTGGACGACCTGCTGCGCCTGCTGACCCTGGAGTCGCACCGGCACCAGGCGATCGTCCTCGGCGAAGACCTCGGCACGGTGCCCGACGGCCTGCGGGAAAAACTCAGCGCGCGGGCCATGCTCGGCATGCGCGTGCTGCTGTTCGAGCAGGAGCACGGCACCCATTTCCGGCCGATCCTCGACTGGCCGGACAACGCCCTGGCCACCACCAGCACCCACGACCTGCCGACCCTCAACGGCTGGTGGCAAGGCCGCGACATCGACTGGAGCGCGCGCCTGGGCCTGGTGGACGAAAGCGGCGAAACCCACTGGCGCGAACATCGCCAGCGCGAACGCGAGGGCCTGCGCCACGCCCTGAGCCGCGACCCGCAGAACTTTCGTGAAGACACCCACGAAGCCGACCAGGTGGTGGACGCCAGCGTGCGCTTCCTCGGCCATACCCGCGCGCCACTGGTGCTGCTGCCTCTGGAGGATGCCCTGGGCATCGACGAACAGGCCAACCTGCCCGGCACCCTCGACAGCCACCCCAACTGGCGTCGGCGCCTGGCCGGCAGCAGCGCGGCCTTGCTCGATGACCCGGACGCCGCGCGCCGCCTGGAGCTGCTGGCCTGCGCCCGGCAACAGGCCCACGAGCGCGACCGATGAACCCGGCGACGCCCCGGCCTGTGCGGGCTACCCTGCGCCTGCAGTTTCATCGCGGCTTCAGCCTCAACGATGCAGTGCCGCTGGTGCCCTACTTCGCTCGCCTGGGCATCAGCCACCTGTATGCGTCGCCGCTGCTGTGCGCCCGCGCCGGCTCGCTGCACGGCTACGACGTGGTCGACCCGACCCGGGTCAACCCCGAGCTGGGTGGCGAGGCTGCCCTGGAGCGCCTGGTCCGCAGCCTGCGCCAGCACGACATGGGCCTGCTGCTGGATATCGTCTCCAACCACATGGCAGTCGGCGGCGCGGACAATCCCTGGTGGCAGGACCTGCTGCGCTGGGGCCGCCTGAGCCCCTACGGCGAGTTCTTCGATATCCAGTGGCACTCCCCCGACCCGTTGCTGGAGGGCCAGTTGCTAATGCCCTTCCTCGGTAGCGACTACGGCGTGGCCCTGCAGGAAGGCGCACTGACACTGTGCTTCGCTGCCGAACGGGGCGAGTTTCATGCCGAGCATTACCAGCATCACTTCCCGATCTGCCCCAGCGACTATGGCGAGCTGCTCCGGGTCCAGGGCGAGCTCGACGCCGAGCCGGCCGAACGCCTCAAGTCACTGGCCGATGCCTTCAGCACCCTGCGCTACCAACCCGACGCCCACACCCAGGCCGAGCCCCTGCAACAGCAACTGCAGGACGCCGCCCGTGACCCGCGGATCCGCGCGGCCATCGAGCAGCATCTGGCGCTGTACGACGCGCGCCAGCCGCAGGGCTTCGCCCGCCTGCACGCCCTGCTGGAGCAGCAGAGCTATCGCCTGGCCAGTTGGCGCACCGCGGCGGACGACATCAACTGGCGGCGCTTCTTCGACGTCAACGAGCTGGGCGGGCTGCGGGTCGAGCGCCCGGCGGTGTTCGAGGCTACCCACGGGAAAATCTTCCAGCTGATCGCCGCCGGCCTGGTGGACGGACTGCGCATCGACCATATCGACGGCCTGGCCGATCCTCGCGGCTACTGCCGCAAACTGCGGCGCCGGGTCGATGCCCTGCGCCCCGGCCAGCACCTGCCGATCTACGTGGAAAAGATCCTCGGCACCGGCGAAAGCCTGCGCCGCGACTGGGGCGTGGACGGCAGCACCGGCTACGAGTTCATGAACCAGCTGTCGCTGCTGCAGCACGACCCGCAAGGCGCTGCACCGCTGGCTGAACTCTGGAGCCGGCACAGCGAACGCCCGGCGGCCTTTCTTGAAGAAGCCCGACTGGCGCGCCAGCAGTTGCTCAACGGCTCGCTGGCCAGCGACTTCGAAAGCGTGGCCCAGGCCCTGCTGCAAGTGGCGCGCAACGACGTGATGAGCCGCGACCTGACCCTGGGCGCGATTCGCCGCGCCCTGCAGGAACTGATCGTGCACTTCCCGGTGTACCGCACCTACATCGGCGCTTGCGGGCGCACGGCGGCGGACGAGGTGTTTTTCCAGCAGGCCCTGCAAGGCGCCCGCGACACCCTGGGCGAAGCCGACTGGCCGGTGCTGGCCTACCTGCAACAGTGGCTCGGCGGCCGCGGCTGGCGCCAGTTGCCACCGGGGCGGCAACGCAAGGTGCTCAAGCATGCCTGCGTGCGCTTCCAGCAACTGACCTCGCCGACCGCGGCCAAGGCGGTGGAAGACACCGCGCTCTATCGCTCGGCGGTGCTGCTGTCGCGCAACGATGTGGGTTTTTCCACCGAGCAGTTCTACGCCCCGGTGGAAGATTTCCACGCGGCCTGCCGCGAGCGCCTGGCGACCTTCCCCGACAACCTGCTGGCCAGCGCCACCCACGACCACAAGCGCGGCGAAGATGCCCGCGCGCGCCTGGCGGTACTCAGCGAACTCAGCCCCTGGTACGTCGAACAGGTGGAACACTGGCGCAGCCTGGCCCAGGCCCTGCGCAGCGATCCCCAGGCGCCCGGCGCCGGCGACGAACTGATCCTCTATCAGGCCCTGCTCGGCAGTTGGCCGCTGGAACTGCACAGCGACGACCGCCAGGGCTTGCGGGACTATGCCCGACGCCTCTGGCAATGGCAGGAAAAAGCCCTGCGCGAAGCCAAGCTGCACAGCAGTTGGGCAGCGGCCAACGAGGCCTATGAAAGTGCCGTGCACGACTTCATCGAGCGGCTGCTGCTCAGCCCCGAGGGCCAGCCGTTGCGCAGCGCCATAGGCACGGCCGTCCAGGTCATCGCGCCCGTTGGCGCCCTCAACGGCCTGGCTCAATCCTTGCTGCGCATGACTGTGCCGGGTGTGCCGGACCTGTATCAGGGCAACGAGTTCTGGGACTTCAGCCTGGTGGACCCGGACAACCGCCGTCCGGTGGACTTCGCCGCCCGACAGCAGGCGCTGGACCCCTGCGGCGAAACCATGGAACTGTTGGCCCACTGGCGCGACGGGCGCATCAAACAGGCCCTGATCGCCGCCACGCTGACGCGCCGTGGCGAGTACCCGCAGCTGTTTCGCCGGGGCACTTACCAGGCGCTGGAAGTACAGGGCCGACACGCCGGCAAGGTGCTGGCCTTCATGCGCGAACACCAGGGCCAGCGGGCCGTGGTGATAGTGCCCAGGCTGGTCGCCGGGCTGCTGGAAAGCGGCGCGCGCCCCCGGGTCGACGCGCCGGATTGGGGCGATACGCGAGTGCATCTGCCATTCGCCGCGCCAGGGCAAAACCTGAAGGGACTTTTTTCCACGGGGGCAGTCACACCCCACAAGGATCTGATGATCAGCAGCGCATTGCGGGATTTCCCGGTCAACCTCTTCATCCAAACTTGAGTTCAGTTCAGGAGCATTGCGATGAGTACCGACGACAAACGCATTCGTGAGTTCGCCTATCAAATCTGGGAATCGGAAGGCCGGCCCGACGGCCAGGAACACCGGCATTGGGAAATGGCCCGCAAGCTGGCCGAAGCCGAGGCCCTGGCCCCGAGCAAGCCGCCCAAGGCGACCCGCGCCGCCAGCGCCAAGCCCGGCAAGCCCGCGGCAAAGCCCAAGGCCGCGGCGTCCCTGCTGTCTCCTGGTGGAAAGGCGCCTCCTGGAGAAAAAGGGCTGCCGCCCGGGGGCAAAAGCAGCGCGGTGAAAAAGCCGCGAGCACCGCGCAAGCCAGCGGCCAGCTGACGACCCTGCCGCCGAGGCGCTCGCGCCACCTCCATTGTCGACCTTGCCCATGTGCGTGGCGCGCCCGAGCGCCACAGGGAGCCTGTTCGCCCATCTGATTCCCAGGAGCACCCATGACCACCTCCAAAGCAGCCGCCACGCCGAAAACCCCGCAAGCGACCGAGCCCTCGCGCATCCGCGAAGGCCTGCCCTTCCCGCTCGGCGCGACCTGGGACGGCCTGGGGGTCAACTTCGCCCTGTTCTCGGCCAATGCCACCAAGGTCGAGCTGTGCCTGTTCGATGCCTCGGGCGAAGTCGAACTGGAACGTGTCGAACTGCCGGAATACACCGACGAGATCTTCCACGGCTACCTGCCCGACGCCCATCCCGGGCTGATCTACGGCTACCGGGTACATGGCCCCTACGACCCGGCCAACGGCCATCGCTTCAACCCCAACAAGCTGTTGATCGACCCTTACGCCAAGCAACTGGTGGGCGAGCTGAAATGGTCCGAGGCGCTGTTCGGCTACACCATCGGGCACCCCGACGCCGACCTCAGTTTCGACGAGCGCGACAGCGCGCCCTTCGTGCCGAAAAGCAAAGTGATCGACCCGGCCCACACCTGGGGCCACGATCACCGGGTCAGCGTGCCCTGGGACAAGACGATCATTTATGAGACTCACGTGCGCGGCTTCACCATGCGTCATCCCTCGGTACCTGAGGCGGTGCGCGGTACCTTCGCCGGGTTGATGGTCGACGATGTGCTGGAGCACATTCGCAAGCTCGGGGTGTCCTCGGTGGAGCTGTTGCCGATCCACGCCTTCGTCAACGATCAGCACCTGCTGCACAAGGGCATGACCAACTACTGGGGCTACAACAGCATCGCCTTCTTCGCTCCCGACCCGCGCTACCTGGCCAGCGGCAAGATCGCCGAGTTCAAGGAAATGGTCGCGCACCTGCACGAAGCCGGGCTCGAACTGATACTCGACGTGGTCTACAACCACACCGCCGAGGGCAACGAACAAGGCCCGACCCTGTCCATGCGCGGCATCGACAACGCCTCCTACTACCGCCTGATGCCGGACGACAAACGCTTCTATATCAATGACTCAGGGACCGGCAACACCCTCGACCTGAGCCACCCCTGCGTGCTGCAGATGGTCACCGATTCGCTGCGCTACTGGGCCACGGAAATGCATGTGGACGGTTTCCGCTTCGACCTGGCGACCATTCTCGGGCGTTATCACCATGGCTTCGACGAACGCCACAGCTTCCTCGTGGCCTGCCGCCAGGACCCGGTGCTGCGCCAGGTGAAGCTGATCGCCGAGCCGTGGGACATCGGCCCCGGCGGCTATCAGGTGGGCGGCTTCCCGCCGGGCTGGGTGGAATGGAACGACAAGTTCCGCGACACCGTGCGCGCCTTCTGGAAAGGCGACGACGGCCAGCTCGCCGACTTCGCCGCGCGCATGACCGCCTCCGGCGAGATGTTCAACCAGCGCGGGCGACGGCCTTATACCTCTGTCAATTTCGTGACCGCCCACGACGGCTTCACTCTGCATGACCTGGTGTCCTACAACGACAAGCACAACGAAGCCAACGACGAGGACAACCAGGACGGCAGCAACCACAACCTGTCGTGGAACCACGGCGTCGAAGGCCCCACCGACGACCCGCAGATCAATGCGCTGCGCCTGCGCCAGATGCGCAACTTCTTCGCCACCCTGCTGCTGGCCCAGGGCACGCCGATGCTGGTCGCCGGCGACGAGTTCGCCCGCACCCAGCACGGCAACAACAACGCCTATTGCCAGGACAGCGAAATCGGCTGGGTCAACTGGGACCTGGACGACGACGGCAAGTCGCTGCTCAAGTTCGTCAAGCGCCTGGTCAAGCTGCGCATGGCCTACCCGATCCTGCGCCGCGGACGCTTCCTGGTGGGCAACTACAACGAGGACATCGGGGTCAAGGACGTCACCTGGCTCGCCCCGGACGCCAGCGAGATGACCATCGAACAATGGCAGGACGGCCACGGCCGCTGCCTGGGCATGCTGCTCGACGGCCGTGCCCAGGAAACCGGGATACGCCGCCCCGGCGCCGACGCGACCTTGCTGCTGGTGGTCAACGCCCATCACGACATCGTCAACTTCAGCCTGCCGGAAGTGCCCGACGGCGGCTTCTGGACTTGCATGGTCGACACCAACCAGCCCTCAGTGAAAGGTCAGGAACGCTTCGAGTTCGGCCACCCGTACTCGGTGACCGGCCGCTCGCTGCTGCTGTTCGAACTGCAGCATGAGAGCGACGATTGAGCAGGTGGCTGGCCATTTGCTGAACTTAATGGCGGGCAGTGCCCAGCCCATCAGACACATGTACGATGGTGCCAGCCCCCCATTCCCCGCTATCTTGAACACCTGAGCGTCGCCGTCAGAAAAAAACCGCTGGCCCCTGCGACGGCGACCAACGGCTGTGTATGATTGAACGCTCTTGCAGGACGGCAATCCAAGGTATGGAGCGCCGGCACCCGGACCGACACCGGGTGCGAACCCAAGCGGCCCGGTTCATCACCGCGCGCCGGCTGCCCCGGAACAAGGATGTGACACCCATGAGACCCATACCCCTGAGCGACAACTGGCCGGAGCAGGTCTGGAACGGCGCCCGCCAACTGCTCGACGTCCCCCCCATCAACCTGGCCAGCCTGGTGCCGCCCGGATTTCGCGCGGTGGTCATTGCCCCGCACCCCGGCGACGAAGTCCTGACCTGCGGCGGCCTGCTGCAGGTACTGGCCCACCACGGCCATCCGCTGCAACTGATTTCCGTCACCGACGGCAGTGCCAGCCACCCCGGCTCCGACCTGTGGTCGGAGCGGCGCCTGAGCGTGTTCCGCCCCCAGGAAAGTGTCGAGGCCCTGCGCCGCCTGGGTTTGCCCCTGCACAGCCTGAAGTGGATTCGCGGCGGTTTTGCCGACAGTGGGCTGCAGGAGCGCGAGCATCAGCTGAGCCAGTTCATCGGCCGCTACCTGCGCCCCGATGACGTGGTGTTCAGCACCTGGCGCGAAGACGGCAACGACGACCACGATGCCGTCGGCCGCGCCAGCGCCAAGGCCGCGGCCCGGGCCGGCGTGGCATTCCACGAAGTGCCGGTGTGGGCCTGGCACTGGCCGGCGCGCGACGAACACCTGCTGCCCTGGCACCGCGCCCGCAAGCTGCGCCTCGACACCTGGACCGTGGCCCGCAAGCGCCACGCGGCGCATGCCTATGCCAGCCAGTTGCAGGGCGATCCGGGCATCGGCCTGGCCCCGACCCTGACGCCGGTGGTGCTGGAGCGACTGCGCCAGTCCTACGAAATCATTTTCATGTAACGCCGCCCCGATGTACCCGCCCGGGGGAAAACCTGAACTGACCGGCAAAGTCTCAGTCGCATGAGTAACCGCCCTGATTACGAGGAGTGAGCGTGAACACCGATTCAACCAGGCACCCGGTCACGTCGGCAGCGCCAGACAAAACCCCGGCGGTCCATCGCCTGCGCATCCTGACCGTCAACACCCACAAAGGCTTCACCGCCCTGAACCGCCGTTTCATTCTCCCGGAGCTGCGTGACGCGGTACGTAGCACCCAGGCCGACCTGGTGTTTCTCCAGGAAGTGCTGGGCGAGCACGACCGCCACGCCAACCGCTACAGCAACTGGCCACAGCAGTCGCAATACGAGTTTCTCGCCGACAGCATGTGGGGCGACTTCGCCTACGGGCGCAACGCGGTCTATCCCGACGGCCATCATGGCAACGCCCTGCTGTCGAAATACCCGATCCGCCAGTACCGCAACCTCGATGTCTCGATCACCGGCCCGGAACGCCGCGGGCTGCTGCATTGCGTGCTGGATGTACCGGGGCATGCCGAAGTGCACGCGATCTGCGTGCACCTGAGCCTGCTGGAAAGCCATCGCCAACTGCAGCTGGCGCTGCTGTGCCAGCTGCTCGAGTCGCTGCCGGCCGACGCGCCGGTGATCATCGCCGGCGACTTCAACGACTGGCAGCTGCATGGCAACGCCACCCTCGCCCGCCGCGACGACCTGCACGAAGCCTTCGAACGCCACCACGGCAGCCCGGCCAAGACCTACCCGGCACGCTGGCCGCTGCTGCGCCTGGACCGCATCTACCTGCGCAATGCCAGCAGCCACGCGCCGAAGATCCTCGGGCACAAACCCTGGACGCACCTGTCGGATCACCTGCCGCTGGCGGTAGAAGTGCACCTCTGAACATCCGCTCAAAGATTCGCCGCCCAATGGCCGTGCACGGCCGGCGATTGTCACTGATACTCGATCACTCCACTCCGCGCGCTGCCTGCAGCGTCGGGCTATGTCTGGTGTTCTTAGCTAGGAGTCATCCCATGAGCGACAAACCCGTGATTGTGCTGGTCCATGGTTTCTGGGGCGGAGCCGCCCACTGGAACAAGGTCATAGTCGAGCTGTTGCAACGGGGCTACACGCGGATTCGCGCGGTGGAGCTGCCACTGACCTCGCTGGCCGAGGACGTCGAGCGTACCCGCAAACTGGTGGCCCAGCAGGAGGGTCCGGTGCTGCTGGTCGGTCACTCCTACGGCGGCGCGGTGATCACCGAAGCCGGCCTGGCGCCGAATGTCGCAGGCCTGGTGTACATCGCCGCCTTCGCTCCCGATTCCGGCGAAAGCCCGGGCGGCATCACCCAGCAGCATCCGCCGGTGGCGGCGGCGAACCTGCAGCCCGACAGCGACGGTTACCTCTGGGTCAAGCCGGAGCTGTTCCATGAAAGCTTCTGCCAGGACCTGCCGGAGCAGGACGGGCTGGTCATGGGCCTGACCCAGAAGGCGCCGCTGGCCAGCACCTTCGGCGACACCATTGGCACTCCCGCCTGGAAGCACAAGCCGTCCTGGTATCAGATTTCCACCGAGGACCGGATGATCGCCCCGCAAAACCAGCAGCGCATGGCCGCGCGCCTGGGGGCGAAAAAAATCATCAGCCTGGCCGCCAGCCATGCCTCCCTCGCCTCCCAGGCCAGCGAAGTCGCCGGGCTGATCGACGAAGCGGCCAGCGCGCTGGCCAAGGGCTGACGCAGTCCTTCACGCCAGGAAATGACCGGCTCGCCCGCAAAGGGCGGGTCGGTAGTTAACTACCGAAAATCCCTTTTCCCCGCCTTTCCTGACGTTTTTTCGCACAAACAAGAACTTAGAGAATCGATTTTTTTCAGTCAGTTACAAAGCCTAAATTACCTACGCCACTGGTCGGTCATTTTCTTGACGGCGGCCCTGTCGTCTCCTTAGCTACTGCTTACTACCCCCGGAAATACAGCCAGGGGCAAGCCTCGGATACCTGCTTTAGAGCGGGTCGCCGAGCCTTGCCTCAATGAACTCGGTCGCCCCTCATTCGGGGTAGGAGAGACGCCACAGCGAGACACGGCATGCGATTGCAAGGTAGCCCTCCATGAAAACCTCACTCACCCCACAAGAGATCAAGATCATTCTGTGCACAGTTTCCGCTTCGGTATTGCTGTGCGCGTCCATGGAGGTACAAGCATCCCCTGCCGAGGACGAGGCGCAGCTCTGGTATCGCCAGGACCAGCTCCTGAACCCTCTGTTGACACCCGCGCCATCCGCGACACCCTTGCCGCTCAACCCGCCCGCGGGCAACAGCCTGGGCATAGTGCAAGGCAGCCCGCAGGCCTGGGACCCGCTGTACGGGCCCGCGGCGCGGCAGACCGAAGCCGGCTACCTGGGTTCGCGTTTTGCCAGCAGCATCAACGGCACGCCGGGCGGCCCGGTGCTCTACACCCTGGAGAGCAGCAGCGGGCATACCCAGCGCATCGGCCTGCTGGGTGGCCAGAGCCAGTTCCAGGCCAACGGCCAGGGCGTGCCCGGCGGTTTCAGCGACCCGCGTAACGACAGTTTCAGTGTCCAGGGTCAAAGTCTTGGCGCGTTCTGGAGCCTGACCGGCCCGCAGGGCTGGCACGTCGATCTGTCGGCCAGCGGCGCCCGGGTCAGCGGCTTCAGCCGCACCGAACAGGGCCAGCGGCAGGCTGCCGAGGGCAGCGCGGTGACCCTGTCGGTGCAAGGCGGGATTCCCATCGGCATCAGCGACAACTGGGTGGTCGAACCCCAGGCGCAATTGATCAACCAGCGCGTCAGCCTGGACAACCCGAATGCCGACAGCAGCACCAGCTCCGCCGGCAACCTGAACTCCTGGAGCGGCCGCGTCGGTGCCCACTTGCAAGGTCGCTATGACGTCGCCGGGCACTCGGTGGAACCCTATGTGCGCACCAGCTTGTGGCACACGGTGTACAGCGGCGACATGCTGAGCCTGGACAAGGTCGACAAGATCAGCAGCAGCCACAAGTCTTCCACGGTCGAAGTCGGCCTGGGCCTGGTGGCCAGGCTCACCCCCGCCGTCAGCCTGTACGTGAGCGCCGACTACAGCAGCGACGTGGACGACAACGACCTCAACGGGCTGATCGGCAGCCTGGGTGTGCGGATGCGCTGGTAAGCCTGTGTAGCCGCTGCTGCAGGCTGCGGCAGGCTGCGGCAGAGGCAGCGGCTACAAGGATTGGAGGTTCAGGGACCACTTGATGGTGCCTGGGCGGATGTCATCGCGAGCAAGCTCGCTCCTACAGGGATTGCGTAGATTCTGTAGGAGCGAGGGGGACGCCCAGTTCTTGCTCGCGATCCGCTGCGTTCAGCGGCCAGCCGGATCAGCCCTCGGGCTGCAGGATCAGCACCGCCAGCGGCGGCAGGTTCAACACCAGCGACAACGCCTGGCCGTGGCTCGGCTCATCCTCGGTGAAGGCCCCGCCACCGTTGCCATAGTTGGAACCGGCATAGGTGTCGGAATCGCTGTTGAGCAACTCGCCCCAGCGCCCGGCGAACGGCACGCCGACCCGGTAGGCCTGGCGCGGCACCGGGGTGAAGTTGGCCACCACCAGCAGCGGCTTGCCCTCCTTGCTCCAGCGCAACCAGGCGTAGACGCTGTTGATCGCGTCGTCGCCAATCAGCCACTGGAAGCCCTGGGGCGCGTCGTCCTGGTCGTGCAGCGCCGGGTGCTCGCGGTACAGCCGGTTGAGGTCGCCCACCAGTTTCTGCACGCCGCGGTGCTCGGGGTATTGCAGCAGGTACCAGTCCAGTTGCTGATCGTGATTCCATTCGCGCCACTGGCCGAACTCGCAGCCCATGAACAGCAGCTTCTTGCCCGGGTGGGTCCACATGAAACTCAGGTAGGCCCGCAGGTTGGCGAATTTCTGCCAGCGATCGCCGGGCATCTTGTCGATCAGCGAATGTTTGCCGTGCACCACCTCGTCGTGGGAGATCGGCAGGATGAAGCGCTCGGACCAGGCATACACCAGGCCGAAACTCAGCTCGTTATGGTGATGGGCGCGGTACACCGGGTCCTGCTGGATGTAGTGCAGCGAGTCGTGCATCCAGCCCATGTTCCATTTATAGGCGAAGCCCAGGCCGCCCTGCTGGGTGCTCTGGCTGACGCCCGGCCAGGCCGTGGACTCCTCGGCGATCACCAGGGCGCCCGGCGCCTCGAGGGACACCACGTCATTCAGATGGCGTAAAAAGTCGATGGCTTCGAGGTTCTCGCGGCCGCCGTGGCGATTGGGCACCCACTCCCCGGCGTTGCGCGAATAGTCGCGGTAGAGCATCGAGGCTACGGCATCCACCCGCAGGCCGTCGACATGGAAATGCTTGAGCCAGTGCAGCGCCGACGCCAGCATGAAACCGTGGACCTCGGTGCGCCCCAGGTTGTAGATCAGGGTGTCCCAGTCCTGGTGGAAACCTTCCAGCGGGTTGCCGTATTCGTACAGCGCGGTGCCGTCGAACTGCGCCAGGCCGTGGGCGTCGGTTGGAAAGTGCGCCGGCACCCAATCGAGGATCACGCCGATGCCCGCCAGGTGGCAGGCGTTGACGAACGCCGCGAAATCGTCGGCGCTGCCGTAGCGGGCGCTGGGGGCGAACTGCGACAGCGGCTGATAACCCCAGGAACCGCCGAAGGGGTGCTCCATGATCGGCATCAGCTCGATATGGGTGAACCCCAGGTTCTGCACATAGGGGATCAGGCGCTCGGCCAATTCGTGCCAGTCGTACTGGCGCGCCACCTCGCCCAGATCGTCCACCTCGCATTGCCAGGAGCCGGCATGCAGCTCGTAGATCGACAAGGGCGCGTCCGCGCGCTGGCGTTCGCCACGGGCCTGCATCCACTCGCGGTCCTGCCAGTCGATGCTCAGCGGCGTGGCGACTTTCGAGGCGGTGTCCGGCGGCAACTGGGTGGCCAGCGCCACCGGGTCGGACTTCAGCGGCAGGATGCCGTGGGCACCAAGGATTTCATATTTGTAGGCTTCGCCCGGCCCCAGGCGCGGCACGAACAGCTCCCAGACCCCGGACGGATGGCGCAGGCGCATCGGGTGCCGCCGCCCGTCCCAGACGTTGAAGTCGCCCACCACCGAGACCCGCCGGGCATTCGGCGCCCAGACCGCGAAACGCACGCCGTCGATGCCATCCAGGGTTTTCAGCTGGGCGCCGAGGCAGCTACTGAGGTCGCGGTGGTTGCCCTCGGCGAACAGGTACAGGTCCATCTCCCCCAGCAACGGGCCGAAGCTGTAAGGGTCTTCGCCGATGTGCTCGCCACCGGCCCATTGGGTGCGCAGCAGATAGGGCTGGGCCTGGGCAAAATGCCCGACGAACAGCCCCGGCACCTCGGTGCCCTCCAGGCTGCCCAGCACCCTGGTGCCATCGCGGGCCAGCACCTGCACACTCAGGGCGCCCGGCAGGAAGGCACGAATGAATTGGCCACCGGCGCCGTCGCCATGGGGGCCGAGTACGGCAAAGGGATCCTGGTGCTCGGCGCGCACCAGCGCCTCGACATCCCGGGCGCTGGGCATTGCCTGTTTGACCTCACCCTGTTCCTTGTTCGAGAAACTCATGACTGCTCTCCACCACTTTTTATATCGGAAAAGGGTTTCACATCACTCAACCTTCATATCACTCAGCAGCGCTCGCAGCCCGCGCAGCGGCACCGCAAGCCAGGCCGGACGGTTTTCCGCTTCGTACGCCACTTCGTAGGCTGCTTTCTCCAGGCTGAACAAGGTCAGCGCGGCGTCCTCCCCATTTTTTTCCTGCCAGGCATGAGCAAGACTAGCTGCCGCCAGCCGGTACGCCTGGACAAACGACTCGCGGGCTTCGTGCAGATAACGCTCGGCGACCCGCTGCCGGGCGGCCAGGGTGTGGGCCGAGGCATCGAGGCTCTGGCCGCCGAGGGCCAGCGCCGCGGCATAGTCGAAGGAGCGCAGCACGCCGCTGACGTCCTTGTACGGGCTGTGCTTGCCCCGGCGCTCGTCCAGCGGCCGCGCCGGTTCGCCCTCGAAATCGATCAGGTAGGCATCGCCCTTGATCACCAGCACCTGGCCCAGGTGCAGGTCGCCGTGGACGCGCATGCGCAGACCGCCGACCGCCTGCTTCGCCAGGCCCTGGATATGCGCCAGGATCGCCTGCTGGTGTTGGGTCCATGACGCCACGTGCTGTTGATCCTCGGCCGTCAGCTCGGAGTGATGCTGCTGGAGCAAGTGCAAGGCCCGTTCCAGCTGCGCGCCAATCTGCCTGGCCCAGGCCTGGGCATCCTTGGCCGTGCTCGGCCGCGCGCGAAAGTCCGGGTTGGCGGTCGGCGCCGCGAGGATCAGGTGCATTTCCCCCAGGCGCTGGCCGAGCATGCCAGCAAAATCTCGCAGCTCGCCCAGGGCGTTGTAATGCTGGTCCTGCTCGGACATGGCGTCGGCCAGTTCGTCGCGGATCGCCCGCTCCAGGTTGTTCTGGGTCCACTCCCAGGCATCGCCCTGATTGCTCAGGTAACCCTGGGCGATCATCAGCAGGCTGTCGCCCTGCCCGTCCCGGCGAATCACCGAGCCGAGCAAGGGTGAAATGTGCTGGAAGCCGGCGGCGGTCAGGTAAGCGCCCATCTCCAGCTCCGGGTGCACCCCGCTGGCCACCTTGCGGATCAGCTTGAGCACCAGGCTGCCACCTATCACCACCGAGCTGTTGGATTGCTCGGCGGACAGGTAGCGCACCTCGGATTGCGCGTCCAGGCCGAGCCCGGCCAGTTGCTGCGTGGCCTCGAAGCGGATCTCTCCCTCGCCACAGGGCAGCAGGGTGTGCGTCTGGATCGCCTGCACGACACTGCGCACAAAACTTTCCAGGGCAAAGGCGTCGGTGATCAGCCCCACCTGGCGGCCACGGCGGACCCGGGCCAGGGCCAGTTGCTGCGGCAGCGCGGCGCCGATCTGCTCTTCGCCGAGCAGGCCGAACGGCAGTTGGTAGCGCCCGCTCTGGCCGCCACCGCTGACCTCCAGCTCACTGAGCAACACCGGGTGCTGCGGATCGCCAAAGCGCACGCCGTAAACGATATGCACCTGCTCGATGGCGCTGTCCTTGCCGGCGAACCAGCGGCGCTTGGGCAGCCAGGTCGGCAGCGAACTCTGCTCCAGAGTGGTGCGCGATGGTGCTTCGAGCAATTCCTCGAGGCGTTTTTTCAGCACCAGGGTGGTGAAGTCCGGCATGCTCTGGGCCGGCTCCACATGCCAGCTCGGCATCTGGTTTTCCGCCGCCAGGACGAACCAGTAGAAGCCGTAGGGCGCCAGGGTCAGGAGGAAATTCAGCTGGCCTATCGGTGGGAAGGCGTTCCCGCCGAGCATCTCCACCGGCACCATGCCAGCGAACGCCGACAGGTCCAGCTCCGCGGCCTGGGCGCTGCGCGACACGTTGGCCACGCAAAGGATGATCTCGTGCTTGCCGTCGGGCCCGGTGTATTCGCGGGTGTAGGCCAGGATCCGGCGGTTGCTCGGCGACAGCATCTTCAGGCTGCCGCGGCCGAAAGCCTTGGACTGTTTGCGGATCGCCAGCATGCGCCGGGTCCAGTTGAGCAGCGAATGGGGGTCGCCGGCCTGGGTCTCGACATTCACCGACTGGTAGCCGTACAGCGGGTCCATGATCGGCGGCAACACCAGGCTCGCCGGGTCGGCCCGGGAGAAGCCGCCGTTACGGTCGATGGACCATTGCATCGGCGTGCGCACGCCATCGCGGTCGCCCAGGTAGATGTTGTCGCCCATGCCGATCTCGTCGCCGTAATACAGGGTCGGCGTGCCGGGCATCGACAGCAGCAAGCTGTTGAGCAGCTCGACCCGGCGCCGGTCGCGCTCCATCAGCGGCGCCAGGCGCCGGCGAATCCCCAGGTTGATCCGCGCGCGGCGGTCGGCGGCGTAGTAGTTCCACAGGTAGTCGCGCTCGCGGTCGGTGACCATCTCCAGGGTCAGCTCATCGTGGTTGCGCAGGAAGATCGCCCATTGGCAGTTGGCGGGAATCTCCGGGGTCTGGCGCAGGATGTCGGTGATCGGGAAGCGGTCTTCCTGGGCCAGCGCCATGTACATGCGCGGCATCAGCGGGAAGTGGAAAGCCATGTGGCATTCGTCGCCGTCGTTACCCTTCACATCTCCAAAATACAATTGAGTGTCTTCCGGCCACTGGTTGGCCTCGGCCAGCAGCATGCGGTCCGGGTAGTTGGCGTCGATCTCGGCGCGGATCTGCTTGAGCACGTCGTGGGTCTCGGGCAGGTTCTCGTTGTTGGTGCCGTCGCGCTCGATCAGGTAGGGAATGGCGTCCAGGCGCAGACCGTCGATGCCCATGTCCAGCCAGTAGCGCATCACCGACAGCACCGCCTTCATCACCTGCGGGTTGTCGAAGTTGAGATCCGGCTGGTGGGAATAGAAGCGGTGCCAGAAGTACTGGCCGGCCACCGGGTCCCAGGTCCAGTTGGATTTCTCGGTGTCGAGAAAGATGATCCGCGTGCCGTCGTATTTCTGATCGTCATCGGACCACACATAAAAGTCCCGCGCCTTGGAACCGGCCTTGGCCTTGCGCGCCCGCTGGAACCAGGGGTGCTGGTCCGAGGTGTGGTTGATGACCAGCTCGGTGATCACCCGCAGCCCGCGCTTGTGGGCCTCGGCGATAAACCGCCGGGCATCGGCCAGGGTTCCGTAGTCGGGACTGACGCCGCGGTATTCGGCGATGTCGTAGCCATCGTCGCGGCGTGGCGAGGGATAGAACGGCAGCAGCCAGATGGTGTTCACGCCCAGGTCGGCGATGTAGTCGAGCTTGGCGATCAACCCGGGAAAATCGCCGATCCCGTCGTTGTTGGAGTCGAAATAGGATTTGACGTGAACCTGATAGATCACCGCGTCCTTGTACCAGAGCGGGTCCTTGATGAAGGTGGCTGACCTGGTTTTCTTCGCCATGGGTAACTCCTGAAAATTCATTGGTCCGTGGCTACCTGCGACTGGCCCTGTAGCCGCTGCCGAGCCTCGCGAGGCTGCGACGGCCTCAAGAGCGCGTCCCGTTCCGGGCCGATCGCGAATCAGGCAACGCTGATACGCCAGATGCCGAACGGTTGCTGCCAGGGTTCGATCCGCATGAACTGGGTCTTGCCGTACCAGGTCCAGCGATGGCCGGTCATCAAATCCTCGCCCTGGGTCTGCGCATCGTCGGGCAGGCCCAGCTCCCACAACGGCAATTCGAAATGCGCCTCCTGGGCGTTGACCGGGTCGAGGCTGACCGCCACCAGGATGAAGTTGCTGAGGTCGGCGGTGCGCTTGCCGAAGTACAGGATGTTGTCGTTCCAGGCGTTGTAGACCTGCAGGCCCAGGTGGGTATGCAGCGCCGGGTTCTGCCGGCGTATGCGGTTGAGCTGGGCGATCTCGGCAATGATGTTGCCGGGGGCGCTGAAGTCCCGGGGGCGGATCTCGTACTTCTCCGAGTCCAGGTATTCCTCCCGCCCCGGAATCGGCGCCGCCTCGCACAGCTCGAACCCCGAATACATGCCCCACAGCCCCGAGCCCATGGTGGCCAGCGCGGCGCGGATGAGAAACCCCGGGCGCCCCGAGTCATGGAGAAAGAACGGGTTGATGTCCGGCGTGTTGACGAAAAAGTTCGGCCGGTAGCACTCGCGCCACGGCGACTGGTTCAGTTCGGTGAAGTAAGTCGCCAGTTCGCTCTTGGTATTGCGCCAGGTGAAATAGGTGTAGCTCTGGGAATAACCGACCTTGCCCAGGCGCGCCATCATCGCCGGCGTGGTGAAGGCCTCGGCGAGAAAGATCACCTCCGGGTACCGCGCCCGCACATCGGCGATCAGCCACTGCCAGAACGGCAGCGGCTTGGTATGGGGGTTGTCCACGCGAAAAATCTTCACCCCCTCCTCGACCCAGCCGACCACCACGTCGCGCAGTTCCAGCCACAGGCTGGGGATGGCCTCGATGGCATAGAAGTCGACGTTGACGATGTCCTGGTATTTCTTCGGCGGGTTCTCGGCGTATTTGATGCTGCCGTCCGGGCGCCAGTTGAACCAGCCCGGGTGCTGCTTGAGCCAGGGATGGTCCTGGGAACACTGGATGGCGAAGTCCAGGGCGATCTCCAGGCCATGCTCGGCGGCGGCGGCCACCAGGCGGCGGAAATCCTCGCGGCTGCCGAGCTGCGGGTGGATCGCCTCGTGGCCGCCCTCTTCGCTGCCGATCGCATAGGGGCTGCCCGGCTCGTCGGGGCCGGCGGTCAGGGCGTTGTTGCGGCCCTTGCGAAAGCTGCGGCCGATGGGGTGGATCGGCGGGAAGTACAGCACGTCGAAGCCCATGTCGTGGATCATCGCCAGGCGCGAATGCACATCGTCGAAGGTGCCGTGGCGGGCCGGATCGTCGGTGATCGAGCGGGGAAACAGCTCGTACCAGCTGGCGAACTGCGCACGTTCGCGTTCCACGTCCAGCGGGTATTCCGGGCTCAGGCTCAGGTACGGGCGGTAGTCGGCCTCGGCCATCAGCCGTGCACTGCGCTCGTGCAGGAACAGCGCCACCTGCTCGGCTTCGAGCAGTGTTGCCAGTTCATGGTGCAGCGCCAGCAACTGCTCGCGCAGCGGCCCCTCGCTACGCTCGGCGGCGTGCAGTACATGGTTGCGGCCCTCCTGCAATTCGAGGCTGACGGCGATGCTGGCCTGGTGTTTCTTCTGCAGGTCGTAGCAGAAGCTGGCGAACTGATCGATCCAGGCCTCGATGCAGTACAGGTAGCGGCCCTGGCTGGGCACGCTGAACTGGCCTTCCCAACCGTTGTTGCCGAGGTCTTCCATGATCTCGCTGCGCCAGATGCTGTCGGCTTCGGCGCGCCAGCGAATGCGCACGGCCAGCTTGTCGTGACCATCGGCGAACACCTTGCTGCTGACCTGCACCACCTGCCCCGCCACCGCCTTGACCGCGAACTGGCCGCCGTCGATCAGCGGCCTGGTGTTCTCGATGACAATGCGCGGCAGCAGCAAGGCCTGCGAGAGTGGCAGGTTCGGGTTGTATTGCAGCTCAGTCGGTCTTTTTTCGGCAGTCATCGAGCATCACCCCTTACGCCCCATGGACGCTCTGTTGCTGGTCTATCCGGCGCAACGCCATCTTTTGAGATCGGCCCTCGGTGTCGGCAACGGCCCGCGCGGATCAGCGAAGCACTTAGGTTCCGAGACACCAGGGCCGGGAAAGTTCACCCGGATTTGCCTCCCTTCGCGCCGGGAGTCAAACCACCGCGTCGAGGGTCCACCCTGGGAGACTGTGCAAAACCAAGCACAAAGGAGGCCATGCCGATGAGTATCCCGATCCCTCCCGAAACGCCCGATCCGAATATCGATCACCCGACCTTGCCGCCGATCTTGCCACCGGCAGAACCGCAACCGGTGCCCGAAGAAGAGCCACCAGAAACCACCCCGCCGCCCAAGGAGGACCCGCCGATCGATCCGGCGCCGGTCAGCGTTTCCGGTCACAGCATTACGCCCAAATCATGACAAGCGTAGACAATCGATTTGCGCATCACCGAAGCAGAAGCCGCCCCATTGACCGTAGCAGGCGCCACCGAGGGGCGGCGTCATCTGCGCACCAGCGACAGTGATTCGGTGATTTGACTGATCTGCATCACAGCGCCCGGCGCAGGCCTGTGCCAGAGGCTGCCGACGCCCGGCAACGGGCGCCTGGCGGGGTATGGCAAGTTGTCGCAGGGTGGCGCCTGCCGGCCATCTGATCTGCTTTTTATTGCGATACCTGAGTCTGTTATGCAAACAGATCGCTGGGCATAGTTCATCTGCCTGATGGAGGCTGATGAGCGAACGACCATGAGCGAAAGAATCCCCGTCCGATTAGTAGAAACATTCGAGCCTGCGCGCCCAAAGACGAAGGCCAAATCCAGCGACAACCTGATCCACACCCGCAGCTTCACCGGCTTGTTCCGCACCTTGCGCATGAGCGGTGCGGGTTTCCTGTTCCTGCTGTTCTTCGGCACCGTATGGTTGAACTGGGGCGGCCGCCAGGCGGTGCTCTGGGACCTTGCGGAAAGCAAGTTCCATATCTTCGGCGCCACCTTCTGGCCGCAGGATTTCATCCTGCTCTCGGCCCTGCTGATCATCTGCGCCTTCGGCCTGTTCGCCATCACCGTGTTCGCCGGCCGCGTCTGGTGCGGCTACACCTGCCCGCAGAGCTCCTGGACCTGGCTGTTCATGTGGTGCGAGAAGATCACCGAGGGTGAGCGCAACCAGCGCATCAAGCTGCAAGCCGCGCCCTGGAACCTGAACAAGCTGATCCGCCGATCGGCCAAGCACACCCTGTGGCTGGCCATCAGCCTGCTCACCGGGCTGACCTTCGTCGGTTACTTCACCCCGATCCGGCCGCTGACCGAGGAGCTGCTGACCCTGCAGATCGGCGGCGTCAGCCTGTTCTGGGTGCTGTTCTTCACCGGTGCCACCTACCTCAACGCCGGCTGGCTGCGCGAGGCGGTATGCATGCACATGTGCCCTTATGCGCGGTTCCAGAGCGTGATGTTCGACAAGGACACCCTGACCATCTCCTACGACCCGGCCCGCGGTGAAATCCGCGGCCCGCGCAAACGCGGCGTGAAACCGACCGATATCGGCCTCGGCGACTGCATCGACTGCCAGCTGTGCGTGCAGGTCTGCCCGACCGGCATCGACATCCGCGACGGCCTGCAGATGGAATGCATCGGCTGCGCCGCCTGCATCGACGCCTGCGACTCGATCATGGACAAGATGGGTTATGCCCGGGGCCTGATCAGCTACACCTCGGAGCACCAGTTGCAGGGTGGCAAGACCCACCTGCTGCGCCCGCGTCTGATCGGCTACAGCGCGGTGCTGCTGGTGATGATCGGCGCCCTGGCCCTGGCGCTGGTGGAGCGGCCGATGGTGTCGCTGGACGTCAGCAAGGACCGTGGCCTGTTCCGTGAAAACAGCCTGGGCCAGATCGAGAACATCTACAGCCTGAAGATCATCAACAAGACCCAGCAACGCCAGGATTACCGCCTGCAACTGGTGGACGGCGACGGCTTCCAGCTGCAGGGCAAGAGCGAAATCAGCCTGGCCGCGGGCGAGATCGTCGACCTGCCGGTGTCGGTGGCGATGATCGCCGACAAGCCGCAGAGCAGTTCCCAGGAGTTGAGTTTCAAGGTAGTCGACGCCGACCAGCCGCAGGTCTACAGCGTGGCCAAGAGCCGGTTTGTTGCGCCCTT
>NZ_JACNAC010000063.1:0-35537 GCF_017349775.1 Pseudomonas sp. GW460-12-10-14-TSB1 | reverse complement strand
GCCAGGTCGCCCTTGGCCACCTTGGTCACGCCGGTGCCGTACTCAGGATCGGCCTTGTAGAGGAACGACAGCATGATGTGCTTGCTCTCGTCATCAGTAGTCGCCAGGGAGCCGCCGAAGTTCTCGATCAGGTCCTGACGCTCCTTCTGGCTCAGCGAGCGATACAGATCGCCGGCCTGCTTGAAGTTCTGCTCGCGCTGGATCTTCGCCTGCTGGGTGCTGCCACTCAGCGCCAGCTGGCTGTAACGCGCGCTTTGCGGCTCTTCACGCGGCATCAGGCGGCTCGGCTGGTAGTTCACGCCGGTGCTGGTGCTGCCGATGTTCATCGCGCCGTCCTGGTTGCCGTTGTTCACCGCGACTTTCGGCGCGTTGATCGGCAATTGCAGGGCGTTGGCGCCCAGGCGATACAGCTGGGTATCGGCATAGGAGAACACCCGGCCTTGCAGCAGGCGGTCTTCCGACGGCTCGATGCCCGGCACCAGGTTGGCCGGGGCCATGGCCACCTGCTCGGTTTCCTGGAACACGTTGGCCGGGTTGCGGTTGAGCACCATCTGCCCGACCTTGCGCTCAGGCACGCCCGGCCAGATCTTGGTGGCATCCAGCGGATCGAAATCGAACTTGGCCAGATCTTCCGGCTTCAGGACCTGGACATATAGGTCCCATTTCGGGAAATCGCCCTTGTTGATATGGGTGACCAGGTCATTGGTCATATGACTGTAATCACGCCCCTGTACCTCGACCACTTGTTTGGGATCGAGGTTGTTGATGCCCTGCAAACTCTTCCAGTGAAACTTTACGTAATGCACTTCGCCCTTGGCATTGATCAACTTGTAGGCGTGCACGCCATTACCGTCCATTTCCCGGTAACTGGCCGGAGTACCGGAATTGGAATACAGCTCGGTCAGGGTCCGGGTGGCTTCCGGAACATGGGAGAAGAAATCGAAGCGACGGGAATCGTCATCCAGGTTGGTGCGCGGATCAGGTTTGAACGCATGAACCATGTCCGGGAATTTGATCGCGTCACGAATAAAGAAAGTCGGGAAGTTGTTGCCGACCAGATCCCAGTTGCCGTCGGCGGTATAGAACTTGGTGGCAAAACCGCGCGGGTCACGCAGGGTTTCCGGCGAATGATTGCCGTGCACTACCGCGGAGAAACGCACGAATACCGGCGTTACCTGGCCGGCGGCGAATACCTTGGCCTTGGTCAGGTCGCTCAGGCTGTCGGTCACGGTGAAGGAACCATGGGCACCAGTGCCACGGGCATGCACCACCCGCTCTGGAATGCGCTCGCGATCGAAGCGCTGGAGCTTCTGGATCAACTGCACATCCTGCAGCAATACCGGTCCGGTAGCGCCTGCAGTCTGCGAGTTCTGGTTATCGCCTACCGCGGCCCCGTTATCGCGGGTCAGAGTGGCGGCCTGTACGGAAAGAGAAAGCATACTGGCGGCGAGTACGCCCACTATGCGTCGTTGGGAAAAAGTCCCAAGGCCAATGATCATGGTCATGTTTTATTCCTCTGGTTTTAATCAAACGCATCCAGGTGCGCCTGTCAGAGGCTAGTGACCAAAGAGTCGAAATCTAAATAGAAAGGTCGCAACAGTCCGATTGAAAAAATATTCTGGTATGTAAGAGCAAGCGCGGGTATTTCGCGCGCGATTGATGGCACTTTGTAAACTATTTGCCGTTAACTCGGTCGATAACTCCGAACGCTGTAATCCGTTGTTTCAAGCAAGATGCCTTTTGCTGAATTACACTGCGTTCACCAACCTCATCTGTAACAAGGAATAACCTATGGGCGTGCTAAGTGAGTTCAAGGCCTTCGCGGTCAAAGGTAATGTGGTCGACATGGCCGTCGGTATTATCATCGGCGCCGCATTCGGCAAGATCGTTTCGTCGTTTGTTGGCGATGTGGTGATGCCGCCAATCGGCTTGCTGATCGGTGGGGTGGACTTCAGTGATCTGGCGATCACGCTCAAGGACGCAGTCGGCGAGACGCCGGCCGTGGTGCTGGCCTACGGCAAGTTCATCCAGAGCCTGATCGACTTCATCATCGTTGCCTTCGCCATCTTCATGGGCGTGAAGGTGATCAACCGCCTGAAGCGTGAAGAAGCCGTGGCACCGGCCGCTCCTACCAAGGAAGAAACGCTGCTGGGCGAGATCCGCGACCTGCTCAAGGCGCAGAACAACAAGCCCTGAGGCTGCTGCCGCAACAAAAACGGCGCCCCTGCTGGTATTGCAGGCGGCGCCGTTTTTTTACCAGTAGTTTTCCACCGCCACCTGTCCCGGCCGCCGGGTCAGGCTCAGGTGCATGTCGCGCTGCTTGAGCAGGGCGCGGGTGTCGTCGATCATCTGCGGGTTGCCGCAGAGCATCACTCGCGAGTGCTCGGCGCTCAGCGGCACGCCGGCGACGCGCTCCAGCTCACCGCTCTCGATCAAATGGGTGATCCGCCCATTGAGGCTGCCCGGGTGCAATTCCCGGGTCACCGTGGTGATGACTTGCAGCTTGTGCGCAACTTCCGCCAGATAATCGCGCTGTTTCAGCTCGGCCAGCAATTGCTGATAAGCCAGCTCCTTGGCCTCGCGCACGCTGTAGACCAGAATGATCCGCTCGAATTTCTCCCAGACTTCGAAGTCCTGGAGGATCGAAACAAAAGGTGCGATCCCGGTGCCGGTGGACAGCAGCCAAAGGTCGCGGCCATCGGCGAAGCGGTCCAGGGTCAGATAGCCAAACGCCTGCCGGTCCACCATCAGGGTATCGCCCTCCTCCAGCCGGCTCAGTTCGCTGGTGAACTCGCCGCCGGGCACGACGATGGAGAAGAACTCGAGAAACTCGTCGAAGGGCGAAGACACCATGGAGTACGCGCGCCACACCGTGCTGCCATCGGCCTTGGTCACCCCCAGGCGGGCGAATTGCCCGGCGCGAAAGCGAAAGCCCGCGTCCCGCGTGGCGCGCAGGGTAAACAGGCTGGGAGTCAGGGGCTGGACGTCGAGCAAGGTCTGGCGCGTGTATTTTTCTGCACTGGCAGTCATGGCAGGCTCCAATAAGCGAATGCCCTTAGTGTCCCGCAAAGCGCGCGACAGAAACACCGGCGGTTTGTAATGGCATAGAGCGCGGGCAATCGGGCGCAAAAAAACGTACCATTGGCCCCCTCTTCGGGCAGTTGCCACGCGGCCTGCGCGCCACCTGCCCGAACGGTCCAGCCCGCATCGCGCCCCTCCCGCAGGCAGGACATTCACCGATTACCAAGAGTCCGCCCCATGCCCCTGCTCGAAAGCCCCTTCGCCCAGCTCGACCTGATCCGCCAGCCCGAACAACAGAACGAGCCCCTGCAAGCCTTCGACGCGGCGGACGAGTACCTGCTCAATCACCTGGCCGAACAGCAGCCGACGGCAGACACCCGGGTGCTGGTCCTCAACGACAGCTTCGGCGCGCTGGCGGCCAGCCTGGTCGGACGGGTGCAGGTGCGCAGCAGCGGCGACTCGTTTCTCGGCGCACTGGCGCTGGAGAAAAACCTGGTGCGCAATGGCCAGCCGTTCGACGCCGTCACCCTGGTGCCGGCCAGCGAGCCGTTGACCGGGCCCTTCGACCGTGTACTGATCCGCGTGCCCAAGACCCTGGCCCTGCTGGAAGAACAACTGATTCGCCTGCAAGGTCAACTGGCCCCGGGCGCCCAGGTGGTGGCGGCGGCGATGGTCAAGCACCTGCCGCGGGCCGCCGGCGACCTGCTGGAACGCTACATCGGCCCGGTACAGGCTTCGCTGGCGGTGAAAAAAGCCCGTTTGCTGATCGCCACGCCGGAGGCGAAAACCCCGGCGGTTTCGCCCTACCCGACCCGCTACAGACTCGACGAGCCCGCCATCGAGCTGCTCAACCACGCCAACGTGTTCTGCCGCGAAGGCTTGGACATCGGCACCCGCGCCTTCCTCCCGCACCTGCCGAAAAACCTCGGCAAGGCCCGGGTCGCGGACCTGGGTTGCGGCAACGGTGTGCTGGCCATCGCCAACGCCCTGCACAACCCCGATGCCCACTACACCCTGGTGGACGAGTCCTTCATGGCCGTGCAATCGGCACTGGAGAACTGGCGCGCGACCCTGGGCGAGCGTGAAGTGACCCTGCGCGCCAGCGACGGCCTGGCCGGCCAGGAGCCGCAGTCGCTGGACGTGGTGCTGTGCAACCCGCCCTTCCACCAACAGCAGGTGGTCGGCGATTTCCTCGCCTGGCGCATGTTCCAGCAGGCCCGCGAAGCCCTGGTGGTGGGCGGCGCGCTGTACATCGTCGGCAACCGTCACCTGGGCTATCACAGCAAGCTGGCGCGGCTGTTCCGCGGCGTCGAACAAGTGGCCGCCACGCCCAAGTTCGTGATCCTCAAGGCGCGCAAATAATCCCCTCTTTACTGTAGGAGCGAAGCTTGCTCGCGATGAAGACCCATGTGGTGTGCCAGGCATAACGCGTCGTAGCTGATCGCGAGCAATCGAGCGTCGACCGGCTGCTCCTACAGAAGCAAAACGTAGCAACCCCAGGCCAAAAAAAAGCCCTCCAGAGGAGGGCTATAAAACCGTGCCGCAAGGCAACGGGATGGGATGAGCGGTGGTGAAAATCAGTGCGTGGTCAGGCCCGCGGCGTTCATGAACATGCGCATCAGGCTGGCGACGATAAACAGCGCCAGCACACTGCCGACCCAGATCCCGGCGAGCCAGCCCAGACGCTGCCAGAGCGGTTTCTTCTCGGCTTCTTCGATTTCCTGCAATGTGGGTTTGCCAGCCATCATCGAATACTCCTCTCGGAATGGAGACGACGGCGCCGCTCAGGACGCCATCGCGAGCAAGCTTCGCTCCTGCACAGGAGCGCGCATTGACTAGTGGTAGCCGTCTTCGTGGGTGACCTTGCCGCGGAACACGTAGTAGCTCCAGAAGGTGTAGCCCAGGATGAACGGGATGATGAACAGCGTGCCCACCAGCATGAAGCCCTGGCTTTGCGGCGGCGCGGCGGCGTCCCAGATCGAGATCGATGGCGGCACGATGTTCGGCCACAGGCTGATGCCCAGGCCGCTGTAGCCGAGGAAGATCAGCACCAGGGTCAGCAGGAACGGCGTGTAGTGCGCGTTGCGGGCCACGGCGCGCAGCAGGCCGTACATGGTCACCAGCACCAGGATCGGCACCGGCAGGAACCAGAACAGATTCGGCAGGGTGAACCAGCGCGAAGCGATTTCCGGGTGGGCCAGCGGCGTCCAGATACTGACGACACCGATCACCGCCAGCAGCACGAAGGCCAACGGCCGCGCCAGGTCATGCATCTGCTCCTGCAGCTTGCCTTCGGTCTTCATGATCAGCCAGGTGCAGCCGAGCAAGGCATAGGCCACCACCAGCGCGACGCCGCAGAACAGGGTGAACGGCGTGAACCAGTCCAGCGAACCGCCGGCGTACTGGCGGTCGACCACCGGCAGGCCATCGATGAAGGCCCCCAGGGCCAGGCCCTGGAAGAAGGTTGCCGCCAGCGAACCGCCGATGAACGCCTTGTCCCAGATGTGGCGCTTGGCTTCCTTGGCCTTGAAGCGGAACTCGAAGGCCACGCCGCGGAAGATCAGGCCGATGAGCATCAGGATCAGCGGCATGTACAGCGCCGAGAGCACCACCGAATAGGCCAGCGGGAAGGCGCCGAACAACGCGGCACCGCCCAGGACCAGCCAGGTTTCGTTACCGTCCCAGACCGGGGCGACGGTGTTCATCATCACGTCACGGTCACGGGCGTCCTTGACGAACGGGAAGAGAATCCCGATCCCCAGGTCGAACCCGTCCATGACCACGTACATCATGATGCCGAAGATGATGATCACGGCCCAGATCAGCGGAAGATCAATACCCATGACTCAATTCCCCTTGTTCAGGCTGGTGCCGTTGTCTTCGGCATCGTCGTCGGCGGCCGACAGCGGACGGGCCGGCGTGCGTTTCTGGCCAGGACCACCGTGGCTGACTTCCGCGCCTTCGTTGGTCTTCGGTCCTTTGCGCACCAGGCGCATCATGTAGCCGATACCGACACCGAACAGCGAGAAATACACCACGACAAACAGCGCCAGGGTGATGCTCATCTGCATCAGGCTATGCCCGGACGAAGCGTCCGCGGTGCGCATCAGCCCGTAGACCACCCACGGCTGACGGCCGATCTCGGTGGTGAACCAGCCGGCGAGGATCGCGATCAGGCCGGACGGCCCCATCCACAACGCCAGGTAGAGGAACGCACGATTCTCGTAGATGCGGTCACGCTTGCGCAGCCACAGGCTCCACAGGCCGGTGAGGATCATCAGCATGCCCAGGCCGACCATGATCCGGAACGACCAGAACACGATGGTCGAATTCGGCCGGTCTTCCGGCGGGAATTCCTTGAGCGCCGGCACCTGTTTGTCCAGCGAGTGAGTGAGGATGAGGCTGCCCAGATACGGGATCTCGACAGCGAACTTGGTCTTTTCTTCCTTCATGTCCGGCCAGCCGAACAGGATCAGCGGGGTCGGCTCGTCACCGACGTTTTCCCAGTGACCTTCGATCGCGGCGATTTTCGCCGGCTGGTGCTTGAGGGTATTGAGACCGTGGAAGTCGCCGATCACGGCCTGGATCGGCGCGACGATCAGGGCCATCCACATCGCCATCGACAGCATGCGGCGGATTGCCGGGTTATCGCGGCCGCGCAGCAGGTGCCAGGCGGCGGACGAACCGACGAAGAACGCGGTAGCGACAAAGGCGGCCGTGGCCATGTGCGCCAGGCGGTACGGGAACGACGGGTTGAAGACAATGGCGAACCAGTCGACCGGGATCACTCGGCCGTCGACGATTTCAAAGCCCTGGGGCGTCTGCATCCAGCTGTTGGACGAGAGGATCCAGAAGGTCGAAATCAAGGTACCGATGGCCACCATCACGGTGGAGAAGAAGTGCAGCTTGCGCCCGACCCGGTTCCAGCCGAACAGCATCACGCCGAGGAAGCCGGCTTCGAGGAAGAATGCCGTGAGCACTTCATAGGTCAGCAGCGGCCCGGTAACGGAACCGGCAAAGTCGGAGAACCGGCTCCAGTTGGTGCCGAACTGGTAGGCCATGACCAGGCCCGAGACCACCCCCATGCCGAAGTTGACGGCGAAGATCTTCGACCAGAAGTGGTACAGGTCACGGTAGGTATCGTCGCGCGTCTTGAGCCACAAACCTTCGAGCACCGCCAGGTAGCTCGCCAGACCAATGGTGATGGCGGGGAACAGGATGTGGAACGAGATGGTGAACGCGAACTGAATTCGGGCGAGATCTAGTGCCTCCAAACCGAACATAAGCTTTCCTCTGTCAGGTAATACCGGCTGCCGGCTGGAGGCCTGCACCCACTGCCCCCACGGATCTGGAGTGTGGCGAATTCGAATTCGTTCTTTTTAAATCCATCGCAACGCAGGGAGTCTGGCCATCTGGCCGCCAGACCCAACCTTGGGAAAAGGTTTTGATCTGGATCAATCAACGCTGAAAGAGTAGTCCTATTTTCGCCGTTGGTTTGTGTGGTCTTTTGTCGCGTGACAGGTTGCCTCACCACGTCAAGAACGGGGTTTTCCCGAAGTTTTGCCGCACCTGTAGCCGCTGCCGCAGGCTGCGATAAGGTCCGCAGGACCTTCAGGGACTTTTAGAAAACCCCGGCCGATCGCAGCCTGCGGCAGCGGCTACAGGGGGCGGCCCTGTCGGGTTTCATCGAACAAAAGAGATAGATGCGAGGCTAACGATTCTGCAACTATTGGTTACATCTTGGTGATAACCTCGCCCTACTCCACGCCCAGACCTGCCTTCAGATGCCCAGCCAAGACCCTCTGCTGCTTCGCCATCACCGTCCGTTCATTGCTTTCTGGCTGGCGCGGATCTTCACCGCCAGCGGCTTCCAGATGCTCACCGTGGCCATCGGCTGGAACCTCTACCAACTGACCGGCAACGTGCTCGACCTGGGCCTGGTCGGGCTGGTGGAGTTCGCGCCACGGGTGCTGTTCATGCTGCACACCGGGCATGTGGCGGACCGCTATGACCGGCGCAAGGTGGCGGCCATCTGCCAGTCGCTGCAGGCGCTGATCGCCCTGTCCCTGGCCATCGGCAGCGCCACCCACAACGTCACTCGCGAGATGATCTTCATCCTTGCCTTCCTGCTGGGCGCCGCCCGCTCCTTCGAGATGCCGACCACCCAGGCGCTGCTACCGAGCATCGTGCCCAGCGCGCTGTTCCCCCGCGCCGTGGCCGCCGCCCAGTCCGCCCAGCAATCGGCGACCATCGTCGCGCCGGCCCTCGGCGGGCTGCTCTACGCCTTTGGCAGCGTGTGGGTCTATGGCCCGACCGTGCTGCTGTATGTGATCGCCTGCTGCCTGATGCTCAACCTGCCCGCGCGGCAGACGCCGCTGAACAAGGGCAAGGCCACCCTGGACTCGTTGCTGGCCGGGGTGCGCTTTATTCGCAGCCGGCCGGATATCCTCGGGGCGATCTCCCTGGACCTGTTCGCCGTACTGCTGGGCGGCGCCACCGCGCTGCTGCCGGTGTTCGCCAAGGACATCCTGCTCACCGGTGCCTGGGGCCTGGGCCTGCTGCGCTCGGCGCCGGCGGTGGGGGCCTTGCTGATGTCGCTGTGGCTGGCGCGCTTTGCCGTCGACCGCCATGTCGGCCGGGTGATGTTCACCGCCGTCGGTGTATTCGGCGTCGCCACCATCGCCTTCGGCCTGTCGACCTCGTTCTGGTTCTCGCTCTTGGTGCTGGTGGTGCTGGGCGCGGCGGACATGATCAGCATGGTGATCCGCGCCTCCTTCGTGCAGCTGGAAACCCCGGATGAAATGCGTGGCCGGGTCAGCGCCGTGAACGGCCTGTTCATCGGCGCCTCCAACCAGCTCGGCGAGTTCGAGTCCGGGCTCACCGCCCACTGGTTCGGCACCGTGCCGGCGGTGGTCCTGGGCGGAGTCGGCACCCTGCTGGTGACCGGGGTGTGGATAAAACTGTTCCCGACCCTGGCCCGGCGCGATCGCATGCATGGGCCAGTGGAAGAGGCCAAGGCCTGAAGCCGCGCCTGACAGGCGCGGCCAGACTCAAGCGTCAGTGGCTGGGCTGCGCCTCATCGACCGCTCGCCATTTTGCCGCCTCCAATAGATCGCACCCATCCCGGGTCAGCAGATAGAGCACATCGATGATGTGCGGTATGTCCTTCACATCGCCGTGGCTGAAGTTCAGACAGCACAGGGTTTCCAACAGGTTGGCAGCCGCACGCATACGTTGCTCCGCTGCTTCGTGAAGTGCCTCCGAGGAGGCGTTGGCGTTGATAAAGAAAACGCCTGGCCGGCTTATATTGGATTTGAGCGGCACATAGTGAGCGGTAGTTTTCGGGGTATTCATCCTTAAATCCTTCTTTATGAATGACCGCCCCCAATCGTGACCAAACGATAGGTGGCGGACTGTGCACAGGTTGGTCAACCGGGAAAGAAGGCACCCGGCACACCCGAAAGTGTCCCGCGCACAGCCCACCATAAAGCGTGCAGGCATAGAAAAAATGCCCGCAATACCAGGGTGGCGCATGCGCCTTCTTAATTTCGGGTGACCAAACCCGTTCGCTGAATTGGCAGCGACGGCGCGAACTATAGGTGTGATCGGATGGGCTGTGCAAGGAGCGGCTAGTTAGCCTTTGTTACCCGGTTTTGAGCGTCAGTCATTACTCATAACCGCAATCACCCCTAAACCAGCAACTCCCCCTCCACCACCGTCCGCCGGCCCCTGCCGCACAGTTGCTCCACCAGGGTCAGGGCGAAACTCAGGGCCGCCCCCGAGCCTTGCGCGGTGATGCAGTTGCCATCCACCACCACCGGCTGGTCGACGAAGTTGCAGCCCGACAGCTGATGGCTGGCGCTGGGCAGGCAGGTCATGCGCCGCTGGCGCAGCACGCCGTAACTCTGCAACGCCAGGGCCGGCGCTTCGGCGATGCCGGCGAACAGGCGCCCGGCGGCGGCCTGGTCCTTGACCAATTGCATCAGCGGTTGATGGGCCGCCAGGTGCTGCGCGCCGACGGCGCCACCGGGCAGCACGATCAGGTCGAAGTTCTGGGCCAGCACATCCACCAGCATGCCGTCGGCGGTCATCCGGGTGCCGCGGGCGCAGGTGAGCATGCGCCGCCCTTCGATACTGGCCACCAGCACTTCGACTTCAGCGCGGCGCAGCACATCGATCAGGGTCACGCTTTGCAGGTCGTCGACACCCTCGGCGAGGGGAATCAGGGCTCTAAAGGTCATGGGCTGTGTCCGCGGTGGGGTCTTTAAAGCTTAGTCAGCTTTAAAGCCCTCCGCGTTCGGAGACTGCCGTCACTTGATGTAGATCTGCGCGCTCATGCTGTTGCCCGGCGCATTCAGCGAGGTGTTGCTGAAGGTGAAGGTGCCTTCCTGCTTGCCGGCCAGGTCGAAGGTATAGATGTAGCCGACGGTGATACCGGAGTTGCCGCACGGCACCAGGCTGGAGCCTTCTTCGCAGACCGCCGCGCGCGTGCCGTTGACTTCGAAGCCGTCCAGCGCCACCCGGGGCTGGCGGCCATAGCCGATTTCCAGCACATACACCTTGATGTTCGGGCCCTGGTGATCGCAGGCGGTCTTGTCGCGCCCGTCCGACACATCCTCCAGGCCGCAGGACGATGATTCGACCTTGAGAATTTCCACCTGGCTCAAGGGCGGCGCGGAACGGGCCATGGCCGGCGCGGCTCCCAACCACAGGCTGCTGGCCACTACCGCCAAGGTCATCGCTTTTATCGTGCTGTGCATAAGTCCCCCCAAAACGTCGGCGCAGTATGCCCCAGTCGCCACTCGGGCAAAACATCGCCGACGATCGCAGCCATAGCCTTACGCTGCTGGTATGATGCGCGGCTTTTTCCGACCCGCACAAAATCCCCGGACGCTTTTTTACGGTCTGTGCTTTGCTGTCTGGGTCGATACATTCACGGCGCCCTGCGCGCCACGGGGAGCAGACATGCTGGAAAGGCTGTTTCAACTCAAGGCACACAACACCAACGTGCGGACCGAGATTCTTGCGGGCGTCACGACCTTCCTGGCCATGGCCTACATTCTCTTCGTCAACCCGAGCATCCTCGGCGAGACTGGCATGGACAAGGGTGCGGTGTTCGTCGCCACCTGCCTGGCCGCCGCCATCGGCTCGACCGTGATGGGCCTGATCGCCAACTACCCGATCGCCCTGGCTCCGGGCATGGGCCTGAACGCCTTCTTCACCTACACCGTGGTCCTGCACATGGGCCATACCTGGCAAGTGGCGCTGGGCGCGGTGTTCATTTCGGCGGTGCTGTTCTTCCTGCTGTCGATCTTCAAGATCCGCGAATGGATCATCAACAGCATCCCGCTGCCGCTGCGCTCGGCGATCGCAGCCGGTATCGGCCTGTTCCTGGCGCTGATCGCCCTGCACAACGCCGGCATCGTGGTCGGCAACCCGGCGACCATGGTCGGCCTCGGTGATCTGAAGCAACCGGCGCCGATCCTCGCGACCCTGGGCTTCGCCCTGATCGTTGCCCTGGAAGCCCTGAAGGTCCGCGGCGCGGTACTGATCGGCATCCTGTCGGTGACCATCGTCTCCATCGCCCTGGGCTTCACCCCGTTCGGCGGCGTGACCTCGATGCCGCCTTCGCTGGCCCCGACCTTCCTGCAACTGGACATCAAGGGCGCGCTGGACATCGGCCTGGTCAGCGTGATCTTCGCCTTCCTGTTCGTCGACCTGTTCGACAACTCCGGCACCCTGATCGGCGTCGCCAAGCGCGCCGGCCTGATGGGCAAGGACGGCCACATGCCGAAAATGGGTCGGGCGCTGATCGCCGACAGTACCGCGGCCATGGCCGGTTCCCTGCTGGGCACCTCGACCACCACCAGCTACATCGAATCCGCAGCCGGCGTCAGCGCCGGTGGCCGCACCGGCCTGACCGCCATCGTCGTGGCGATCCTGTTCCTCCTGGCGCTGTTCTTCTCGCCACTGGCGGCCAGCGTTCCGGCCTTCGCCACCGCGCCTGCCCTGCTGTTCGTCGCGGTGCTGATGACTTCGGGCCTGGCGGAAATAGACTGGGACGACATCACCGTTGCCGCGCCCGTGGTAGTCACCGCCCTGGCCATGCCGTTCACCTACTCCATCGCCAACGGCATCGCCTTCGGCTTCATTGCCTGGACCGCGATCAAGCTGCTGTCGGGCCGCGCCCGTGAACTGAACGCGCCGCTGGTGATCCTGTCGGTACTGTTTGTGATCAAGTTGGGTTGGTTCAACGCATGACTTTCGATTCCCAGGCTTACGCCACTCAGCTCGCCGACAAGGTCGCGCGCCTGCGTGAACTGCTGGCGCCGTTCGATGCCCCCGAGCCACAGGTCTTCGACTCGCCGCTGCAGAACTTCCGCCTGCGCGCGGAGTTCCGCCTGTGGCGCGAAGCCGGCGAGCGTCATTACGCGATGTTTTCCCAGGAAGACAAACGCACGCCGATCCTGATCGAGGAATTCCCGATCGCCAGCCAGCGCATCAATCAGCTGATGCCGCAACTCAAGGCCGCCTGGCAAGCCAGCAGCGCCTTGAGCCACAAGCTGTTCCAGGTCGAGTTCCTCACCACCCTGGCCGGCGACGCGATGATCACCCTGTGTTATCACCGCCCGCTGGACGAGCACTGGCACGCCGCGGCGAGCAAGCTGGCGACCGACCTGAACGTCAGCGTCATCGGCCGCTCCAAGGGCAAGCGCGAAGTGATCGGCCACGATTACGTGGTGGAGAAACTCGAAGTCGGCGGGCGCACCTTCAGCTACCGCCAACCGGAAGGCGCCTTCACCCAGCCCAACGGCACGGTCAACCAGAAGATGCTCAACTGGGCCTACGACGCCCTGGGCGATCGTCCGGACGACCTGCTGGAGCTGTACTGCGGCAACGGCAACTTCACCCTGCCCCTGGCCACCCGGGTGCGCAAGGTGCTGGCCACCGAGATCAGCAAGACCTCGGTCAACGCGGCCCTGAGTAACCTCAGCGAAAACGCGGTGGAGAACGTCACCCTGGTGCGTCTGTCCGCCGAAGAGCTGACCGAAGCCCTGAACGAAGTGCGTCCGTTCCGCCGCCTGCAGGGCGTTGACCTGAAGAGCTACGAGTTCGGCAGCGTGTTCGTCGACCCGCCGCGCGCCGGCATGGACCCGGACACCTGCGAGCTGACCCGGCGCTTCGACAACATCCTGTACATCTCGTGCAACCCGGAAACCCTGGCGGCCAACATCGCCCAGTTGCACGATACCCACCGCATCACCCGCTGTGCGATGTTCGACCAGTTCCCGTGGACCCACCACATGGAATCCGGGGTCTTGCTGACCCGGCGTTGAACCCGCCCCGCACCACCCGAACAGCCGTCCTCGTGACGGCTGTTTGCATTCCACGCTTCCCTGTAGCCGCTACCGCAGGCTGCGATAAGGTCCGCAGGACCTTCAGCGATTGCAAGATCGCTACGGCCGTTGGCCGATCGCAGCCTGCGGCAGCGGCTACAGGGGAGTGTCAGCTGACGGGGCGAAAGTAGCCGGCCAGCTGCTGCAAGTCCTGTTCATTGAGCAGGCCGGCGTAGAACCTGAGCTGGATCCGCGCCAGCAGGTAGGCATGCCGCGCATCGGCCAGATCGCGCCGGGCGCCGAACAGCTGCTGCTCGGCATCCAGCACGTCGAGGTTGACCCGTTCGCCGCCGCGCACGCTTTTCAGGGTGGCCTGGACCAGAGCTTCGGCCGACTCGACCGCCATCTCATAGGCCCGGACTCGCGCCGCGCCACTGGTGTTGAGGTTGAACTGTTTGCGCAGCTCGATCAGCACGTTGGCGGTCTGCGCATCCAGCTCGTATTGCGCCTGGGATAGCTGGCTGGCCGCCTGGCGGGTCGACGCCGAAACCGAGCCGCCGGCGAACAGCGGCAGGCTGACCTGGATGCCGACGCTGTTGGTGTCGTATTTCTGGTTGTAGGTGCTTTCCGAGTCCGAGCTGGTCTGGCGGCTGCTGGCGTAGAGGCTGACCTTGGGCAGATGCCCGGCGCGCTTACGCTCCACTTCATATTCCGCGGCCTGCAACGCGTGCTGCTGGGAAGCCAGTTCCGGGTTGTTAGCGATGGCCAGGTCGCGCCAGCTCTCGAAGCGGTTGGGCTGCACCGGCTGGATAGCGAATCGACGGGCCAGCGGGTCGAGTTCGTCGACCCGCAACGGCTGGCCGACTATCGCTTCCAGCTCGCGCAGGGCGCTGTCCTGCAGGTCGCGGGCCTCGATCTCCTCGGCCAGGGCCAGGCTCAACCGCGCCTGGGTTTCCAGCACGTCGGTGCGGGTGCCTTCTCCGCCCTTGAGCAAACGCTGGTTGAGTTGCAGGCGCTCAGCATAGGCGCGCCGCTGGGCCTGGCTCAGTTCAATACGCTCTTGGGCCAGCAGGGCCTGGCTGTAGGCGCCCAATAGCCGCACCGCCAGCTCCTGGCTCTTGCTGCGGAAACGCTCGTCGGCGAACAGCGCCTGGGCTGTGCCCTGGCGAAAGCGCGCATAGGCTTCGTAATCCAGCAGCGGCTGCTGCAGGGTCAGGGTCGAGGCGTAGCTGCGGTAGTCGCGATCGGTGGAAACGTCGCCCAGGGGCGTGGTCTGGGTGACCTCGGACTCGTTGCGCGAGTTGTTGTAGTTCCACGACAGGGTCGGCAACAGAGCCGCGCGGCCCAGCGCGCGGTTCTCCTCGCCGGCATCACGCTCCTGGATCGCCGCCTGGAAGGTCGGGTCGTTGCGCACCGCCAACGCGTAGGCGTTCAGCAGCCCCAGGGCGTGGGCCGCCGGGGTGCACAGGCCACAGAGGCTGGCCAGCAGCCAGGGGATAAAACGCCGGTTCATTCTTCCACCAGTGCCATGTGCGTGCGGTCCAGCAAGGGCTTGAACAGGTAATTGAGCATCGAGCGCTCGCCGGTGCGCACAAAGGCTTCCACCGGCATGCCCGGACGGATCTGCAAGCCGCGCAGCTGCTGCATGCCGTCGGCACTGACCTCGGCGCGCAAGGTGTAATAGGGCTCGTCGGTGCGCTCGTCCACCTGCCTGTCGGCCGACACCAGGGTCACCTGCCCGGCGACCCGCGGCGTGGTGCTCTGGCTGAAGGCGGAGAACATCAATTCCACCGGCAGCCCGGGGTGCACCTTGTCGATCATCTGCACTGGTACCCGCGCCTCCACCAGCAGCGGCTCGCCCTGGGGCACGATCTCCATCAGCGCCTGCCCCGGCTTGACCACCCCGCCTTCGGTGAACACCTCCAGCCCCACTACCACACCGGCCGCCGGCGCGCGCACCAGGCTGTTGGCCAGCTCGAATTCGGCCGAGGCCAGGCGGTTGCGCAGGTCTTCGCTGCGGGTGCGGGTTTCGGCCAGCTGGCTGCGCACCTCTTTCTGGAACTCCTCGGCCAGTTGGCGGATACGCAAGCGCATCTCGAGGATCTGCCGCTGCAACTGGCCGATGCGCCCGAAATCCTCGGAGATCGAGCCGTCGATCTGCGCATACAGGCGCTCGCTGTCCAGCAGCCGGTTGCGCGGGATATAGCCGTCGCGCGCGAGTTCGCGCAGCCCTTGCAGTTGTTCGTTCAAGGCGCTGCGCTGGAGCACCTTGCTCGCCTGGGAGTCGCGGGTGCCGCGCAGTTGGGCTTCGGAACCGGCGATGCTTTCGGCGATGCCCTGCTGCTCCATGGCCAGGGCCTGGGCGCGGCTGCTGAACAGCTGGCGTTGCAGGGCCATGGTGGTGGCCACCTCCGGGTCATCGGCCTGGGCCAGCAGTTCCGGGGCAAAGGCCAGGACCTGACTGCCATCGCGCTCGGCGTTCAGGCGGGCCTCGCTGGCCAGGGAGCCGAGGAACTGCGTGCGCAGCGACTGCACCTGGGTGCGCAGCGGCAGCTCCTTGAGGCGAATCAACACCTGGCCGGCGCTGACCACTTCGCCGTCGCGCACCTCGATGCGTTCGATGATGCCGCCGCTGGGGTGCTGCACCGCCTTGCGGTGCCCCGAGACCATGACCTTACCGGCCACCGCCACCCCTTTGTCCAGGGGCGCCAGCGCGGCCCAGCCGAGGAAGCCGGCAAAACCGCCGAGCACCAGCAGCCAGCCCAGGCGCGAGTATTTCTTCTCGTCCAGGGCCAGCAGGTTGCCCGGGGCGCGATTGTTGCTGTCGGCGGTCGGCAGGCGACCTATGGGTTGTGCTTGGCTCATGCTTTTTTTCCTTCGCCGGTGGCGGCCACGCCCAGGCGATAACTGACATTCATGCTGGCCGCCGGGGTGCTCGCCGGGGCCACTGGAGCCGCCTTGGGCTTGTGCATGCCTTCCAGGACCCGCGTCGTCGGCCCGAAAGCCTGCAGCTGGCCCTCGCGCAGGATCATCAGCTGGTCGGTCAGGCTCAGCACATTGGGCTTGTGGGTGATCAGCACCAGGGTGCGGCGCTGCTGCTTGAGCTGGGCAATCGCCTGCAACAGTGCCTGCTCGCCGGCCTCATCGAGGTTGGCGTTGGGTTCGTCGAGCACGATCAGCGCTGGCAGGCCATACAGCGCGCGGGCCAGGGCGATGCGCTGCTTCTGCCCCCCGGACAGTCCGGCCCCGCCCTCCCCCAGGCGGGTGTCATAGCCTTGCGGCAATTGCAGGATCAGCTGATGCACCCCGGCCATCTGCGCCGCGGCCAGGACCTGGTCGGCGTTCACCTCGCCAAAGCGCGCGATGTTCTCGGCGATGCTGCCGGCGAACAGCTGGATATCCTGGGGCAGGTAACCGATGTGCGGGCCGAGTTGCTGGCGGTCCCACTGGCTCAGTTCCGCGCCGTCGAGGCGGACCTTGCCCGCCAGCGGCGTCCAGGCCCCCACCAACAGCCGCGCCAGGGTCGACTTGCCACAACCGGAGGGGCCGATGACTCCCAGCACCTGCCCGGCCGGCAGGGTGAACCCCAGGTTGGCCAGGGCCGGCCGACGACTGCCGGGGGCGCAGGCACTCAGTTGCTCGACGCTCAACTCGCCCTTGGGCGTGGGCAGGCTCATGCGCGCCGGGCGTGGCGGATTGGCCTGCAGCATCTCTGACAACCGCCCATAGGCCAGGCGCGCCGAGCTCCACTGTTTCCACACGGCGATCAGCTGGTCGATGGGACTGAGCACCCGGCCCATCAGGATCGAACCGGCGATCATCATCCCCGGGGTGATTTCCCCCTGCACCGCCAGCAGCGCGCCGAGGCCCAGCACCAAAGACTGCAGGGCCAGGCGCACGCCCTTGGACCAGGCGCTGATCAACGCGGTCTTTTCACTGGCCAGGTTCTGCTGGGCCAGGAACGCCTGGTGCCCGCCGAACCAGCGCTCGCGCAGCGCAGCGAGCATGCCCATGGCTTCGATGGCATCGGCGTTGCGCAGGTTGGCCGTGGCCTGCTGGCTGGTGCCGATGGACAGCTGGCCGGCCTCGGCCAGCGGCGCCTGGCAGATGTGCTGGTTGATCCAGGCCAGGGCCACCAACAGCAGCGCGCCGCCCAGGGCCAGCAAGCCGAGCCAGGGATGGAACAGGAAAATCACCAGCAGGTAGACCGGAAACCACGGCGCATCGAAAAACGCGAACAGCGCATTGCCGGTGGCGAACTGGCGCAGCGCCGTCAGGTCATTCAGGGCCTGGCCGGCGGCTTGCGGGCTGCCCTTGAGCTGGGCCTCGAAGGCCGCGTCGTAGACCCGCTGGTTCAGGCGCATGTCCATCTGCGTGCCCAGGCGGATCACCACCTGGCTGCGCACCCACTCCAGGGCGCCCATCAGGCCGAACAGGCCGACGATCATCAGCGTCAGCATCAACAGGGTCATCTGGTTGCCGGACGCCAGTACCCGGTCGTACACCTGCAGCATGTACAGCGCGGGCGCCAGCATCAGCAGGTTGATCACCGCCGAGAACAGGCCGATGTTGAAGAAGCCGCTCTTATAGGCGGCCAGGGCCGCCAGCGTCTCGGAACCGGCAAGTGGGTTCGGCCTGCTCATCGAGGTGTCCTGTTGGGAGTCGAGAAATACACAGCCACCCGTTCCGTCGGAGCGGGTCGGCAAGAGGCACGCCGCATGCGTTGACAGCCATCGCGGCGCTCCCCAGAATTTGCCACCGCCGCCGCCCTGGCCTTCGAAAACTCGGGCGACGGGGGTGATTCAAGCGAACGAATGGAAGAGCGATCTTTCATTCGTTTTTTTATGCCTCAGGCGGCCATTCAGGCTGCCAGCGCCCAGTCCTGGGCCACGTCCTGCACACCCACCAGGCCGATGTCGGCCGCGGCGGCGGATGCCGGGGCGACGTGGGCGACACCGGCCGCGGCCAGGTCGTCGAACGTCGAGTTGATCGACAGGTTCGGGCTGATCGCCTTGAGCAGGGCATCGATCTCGCCGGCCAGCGCCGAGCTGTCGCCGCTCATCAGGCCATAGACCACCTTGTGCACCTCGCCGGCACGGCCTTCGTCGCGCAGGCTGTTGAGGCCCAGGTTGGTGAAACTGACTTCCTGGCTGACCAGGTTGTAGCCGCCGGCGCTCGGGCCACCGGTCAGGGTGTCGCCCAGCGAGACGGTGTTCAGGTTGCCCCACAGGGTGTGGCTCGGGCTCTCGAACAGGGTGTAGTTCAGGTTGCCTTCGGCCACGAACGCGGCGTCGCTGTTGGTGCTCTTCAGGGCGTACTCGGTACCCGAGAACGGGCCCGGGTTGAAGCCGCCGGTGTTGGTGCCATCGACCACCTGGCCCGGGCGATGGTTGACGTCGCCAAAGTAGGCCGACCAGTCATTGAGGTAGTTCGCAACGCTGACGCCGCCGTAGGTAGCGCTGTAGGAAATGGAAATGCTCATGCAAAACTCCAGTACATAGGTTGGTCACTCCGCAGCGGGCCGATGCCCGCTGCGGTTTTGCCCTTCTCTGGGCAAAAGCGGTCAGAACTGATATTCGAGGGTGCCCTGCAAGGTGCGGCCACGCCCCAGGGTGAAGGCCAGCACGTCGCCCATGGGCACCAGGTAGGCGCGGTCGGTGACGTTCTCCATCGCCAGGCGCAGGGTCAGTTCTTCGGTGGCGCGGTAGCTGCCGTACAGGTCGTAAACGGTGTAGGACTTCCAGTCCGCGGGGTAGACGCTGGTGGTGGTGCGGGTGTTGCTGCCGCCTTCCGAGTAGCCCGCGCTGTAGCGGGCGCGGGCGCCGATATCCAGCTTGCGCTCGAAGAAGCGCGCGCCCAGGGTCAAGGTGCCGCGGTCCATCGGCATGTGTTCGGCCGAGCCGAGGATCGCGCTGCAATGGCTGGCGCTGTTGGCCTGCTCGTCCGGGCGCATGCCGACCACCGGGGCGCGGCCGGCGGTGCTGTTCTTCACGGTCTGGGTCACCCCGCCCAGCCATGCGGTCTTCGAGCAAAAGTCGTTGCTGCCGATCATGTGGGTGTAGGCCAGCTGCCCGTAGGCACGCCCGGCGTCGTAGTCGAGCTGGTACTCCACGCCCTTGAAGCGGGTGTCCTGCAGGTTGTTGACGTAGGCGCTGTTGCCGATCCCGGCCATGCCGTAGCCGGGGGGCTGCATGCCCATGTTCATGAAGATGAAGTCTTCGACGCGGGTGTCGAAGTAGGCGACCTTGATCCCCAGCCGGTCATCGTCGAACCACAGGTTTTCCTTGAACACATTGACCCCGGCTTCCCAGGTGGTGGAACGCTCCGGACGCAGGAAAGGGTTCGGGTACATGCTCTCGGCGCCACCACCGTGGGGGCGACCGGTGATCAGGGTCTCGGTGATCGCCGGCGGACGCCAGCCCTTGCCGTAGCTGGTGAACAGTTGCAGCCATTCCACGCCGGGCTTGATCGACAGGCCGAAGGTCGGCGAGAGACGCCCTTCCTCGGTGTCCACGTCATAGTTGACCGGCACCGTGGTTTGCCGGGTGGTGCCGAGAATGAAGGTGCGGGTATTGATCCCGGTATCGCCGCGCAGCCGGTAACGGTCGTAGCGCAACCCGGCATTCAGGTTCAGCCAGCCGTCGTAGTCGTAGTCCAGGCGGGCGAACAGGCTGCCAAGCGCGCGGTCGCCCTTGGGCGTCATGCCTTCCGAGGCCGGGGCGTTCACCGCCGAACCGCTCGCCACCGGCTGGCTGGAGTCCGGGCGCACCTTGTCGTAGAAGAACTCCAGGCCGTAGTTGGCCTTGAGCGTCGACAGCTCACCGAGGGCGAAGGTCGAGGTGTTCTGCGCCTGGGCACCGTAGGTGTCGGTCTGGTAGGTGATCGAATAACCGGGGGTGATGCCCCGTCGCAGGGCGCTCTGGTCGTTGCGGTTGTCGACGTAGTAGAGCTTGGCCTTGAAGTCCACCAACGGGTTGTCCGGGGTGTAGCTGTAGTCGAGGGCGAAGTTCTGCGAGCGCACATCGCTGCTGCCCAGCTTCTCCCACAGCTGATCCTTCTCGGTGTTGAGCATGTTGGCGTCGTCGTAGGACACCTGGGTGGTCAGGTAGCTGAATTGCAGGCGCTGGTCCTGGGGCAGGTTCAGCCCGAGCTTGGCCAGGCGCGAGCGCATCACGGAACCGGAGTAGGCCACCGGCGAGTTCTTTACCCGGTCGTTGATCGAAGGGTCGCGCCAGCCGCCGGTGCGCAGTTCGCCGATGCTGCCGCGGGTCCCCGGGTCGTAGTCGCCCAGGTGCCGCTCGCTGGCGGCGACCAGCATGTCCCAGACTTCAGTGCCGATGGCGAAGGCCGAACTGCCGATAAAGTGCGTGCCGTTGCTGCGCCCGCCCAGGCCGCTGGTCAGACGAATGCGCCCGCCTATTTCCTCGCCCGGCTTGATCAGGTCGCGGGCTTCCAGGGTACGAAAATTGGCGATCCCGCCGATCACCCCGGCACCGCCCATGCTGGAGGTCGCGCCCTTCTCGATCACCACCTCGGAAAGCAGCTCGGGGTCGACATACAGGGTGCCGTTGCGTTGCTGGTGGCCGCTCTGCTGGTAGTTCTGGCGCATGCCGTCGACCGACATGTTGACCCGGCCGTAATCCTGGATGCCGCGGATGTTCACCGACAGACCGGGGTCCTGCTGGCTGACCGCCGAATACACGCCGCTGGTTTCTTCCAGCATGTCCGCCGCGTGCCGGGGCGGGTTGCGATCGATCTGCTCACGGCTGACGACGCTCACCGAACGCGGCGTGCTGTAGACCCAATCGCTTTTTCGCCCTTCGAGGTTGCCGGACACCGTAGTGGTGGCCAGGGCCAAAGCGCCCTGGTGCTCGGCCGCGACGCGGTTCAGGGTGACCTGGCTGTCGCCGGTGAAGCGGTATTCCACTGGCGCATTGCCCAGCAGCCGCGCCAGGCCTTCCTGGACGCTGTAGCTGCCCTTGAGCGGCGAGCTGTGCAGGCCCTTGAGGCGCTGGCTGTCGAACAGCACTTGCAGCCCGGCCTGTTCGGCGAAGGCCAGCACGGCGCTGTCCAGGGCTTGCGCAGGAATGTCGAACATCAGGCGGCTTGGCTGCTCGGCGCCGGCAACCGCGGCACTCGGCGCCGCGTGCGCCAGGCCGGCATCGAGCAGCAGCCCCGCAGCGCCCAGGTGAATGGCCAGGGCCAAGCGGCTTGCGGCGTGAACTCCAGTGCGACTGCTTACCCTCATACTCGTATTCCTGCGCTGGCTGTTTTATTGATGCGAATGCATCTCAGTTAGCTAGACGTGCCAGGCAGGAAAACTCAGTAAGGTTTTTTCCAATTATTTTTCACGGGGAGGAAACAGGCGGCGCCAGGCCTCAGTAAATCAGGCTGACGCCGGCCAGATCGAAGTGCCGCACCTGCAGTTCCCGGGTCAGGGTGGCCAGGGCGGTGTCGAGCATGTCCAGGCGGAATACGCCGCTGACCTGGCGCTGGGCCAGGGCCTCGTTGCCCAGCACTACCCGGCCGGGGCGATAACGATTGAGCTGTTCGATCACCAGCGCCAGCGGCTGGCGATCGAACACCAGCACGCCACGACGCCAGCCGGTAGCCCGTTGCAGGTCGACAGCCTCCAGGGCGACCACCCCCGACAGCGGGTTGTAGCGCGCGCTCTGCCCTTCCTGCAGCACCCGTTCGGAAGCGCCCTGTTGCGCCGGCGTATCCAGGCTCACGGCAACACTGTGTTGCAGCACGCCGACCCAGGCCTGCCGGTCGCTCTCACGCCCCACCACGAAGCGCGTGCCCAGGGCGCGGGTCTGCCCGCCGGCACTCTCGACCACAAAAGGGCGGCTCTCCTCGCCGTCCATGGGCGCCACGTCGAACACCGCGGAGCCGGCAAGCAAGTGCACCTGGCGCTGGGTCTGGTTGAAATCGAGGCGAATGGCGCTGGACGAATCCAGCTCCACGGTACTGCCGTCGGCCAGCTGCAGGGTGCGCACTTCGCCTTTGCCGGTGAGGTAGTCGGCCTGCATGTGCAGCAAGGCTTGCGGCCCTTGCCACCCGCCGAGCGCGACGGCCAGCACCAGCACCGCGGCGCTGGCCGCCCGCGGCAGGAAACGCCGACGGCGCGGCCGGGGAAGGGTCGTGGCCCTGGCGACGGGCGCCCGACGCGCTTGCGCCAGTTGCGGCTCCAGGCGCAGCTCGCCCAGCGCGTCCCAGGTCTGCCGGGCAAACGCCAGCGCCTGGGCATGGCGCGGGTCCCGCGCCTGCCATTGCTCCAGCTCGGCCTGCTCGGCGGCGCTCAGTCCACCGGCGTGCAAACGCACCGCCCAGTCGGCGGCGGCCTCAGTGATACTGCGCTCTTGCGGACCCTGGCTATTCACGTGTGAATCTCGATTTCTCGTTATATATAAGCAGTGACGACTGACCCCGGTTTTTACCGTAACTCACTCGTCGGCCGCCCGACCGCCGGTAGCCAGGCGCTGCATCACATGGGCCAGGGCCCTGGACAGGTGTTTCTGCACCGAGCTGTCGGAAATCTCCAGATGCCTGGCCACTTCGGCGTGGGTCATGCCTTCGATCCGGTTCAAGCGGAAAATCTCCTGAGTGCGCGGCGGCAACTCCAGAATGGCCTGCTTCAATGCCTTGCGCTGTTGCTGCGCCATCGCCTGAGCCTCCAGACCGGCCTGCTCATCCTCGATCTCGGCCAGGGCCTCATGAGGCACGGTGTCGGTCTTGCGCCGCGCTTCCTGACGGACATGGTCGATCAGCAAATTGTTCGCCGTTCGGTAGAGATAACCCTGGGAATTGTCGATGCGCTCGCCGCGCGTCTGTTCGGCCAGCCGCAGGAAACTCTCCTGCACCAGATCAGCGGCCAACTGCGGGTCCCGTACCTTGCGCGCCAGATACCCACGTAAGGTAGCGGCATGCTTGAGAAACAGCCCCTTGAGATCCACGTCCGACAAACCGACTCCCTGGAACTTGAAGGAAATTGGCCGGCATCTTACGGCTTACTAAGAATTGTTTTCAATTGATATGAATACGCATCTTCTGCCGAGAAGGTGAAAGAACTTCTCCACTCATCCGGGTAGTGTTCGATTATCGAACCACTATTTCGGGGTCGTCCCCCGGCTTATTGACCAAATTAACTAGTTAGTACAATTTATCTGCAGCCGCTGGCCGCTCAAGCCGCGCCCACAATAACAACGGAGAATTCCCCTCATGCGCCCTATCGTTCTGGTGCTCAACGGCCCGAACCTGAACCTGCTCGGCACCCGCGAACCCGCCACTTACGGTCACGAGACCCTGGCCGACATTTCCGCCCAATGCGGGCGTGCCGCCGAGGAGTTCGACCTGACCGTGGAGTTTCGCCAGACCAACCACGAAGGCGAACTGCTGGACTGGATTCACGCTGCCCGTGGCCGTTGCGCCGGGATCCTGATCAACCCGGCGGCCTGGACCCACACCTCGGTGGCGATCCGCGACGCCCTGGTGGCCAGCGAACTGCCGGTGATCGAAGTGCACCTGTCGAACGTCCACGCCCGCGAACCCTTCCGCCATCACTCCTTTGTCTCGGGCATCGCCCTGGCGGTCATGTGCGGCTTCGGCAGCCATGGCTATCGCCTGGCACTGGCGCATTTCAGCCAGCGCTTTCAAGGAGCCCAGGCATGACCCAGCAGAACACAGTACTGGCCGGATTGATCGGCGCCGGCATCCAGGCCTCGCGCACCCCGGCGCTGCATGAGCACGAAGGAGACGCCCAGGGCCTGCGCTACCTGTATCGGCTGGTCGACCTGGACCAGCTGCAACTCGACAGCAGCGCCCTGCTCGACCTGCTGCTGGCCGCCGAGCGCATGAACTTCACCGGGTTGAACATCACCTTTCCCTGCAAGCAGAGCATCATCCCGTTGCTCGATGAGCTGTCGCCCGAGGCCCGCGGCATCGGCGCGGTGAACACCGTGGTGCTCAAGGACGGCAAGCGCGTCGGCCACAACACCGACTGCCTGGGTTTTGCCGAAGGTTTCCGCCGCGGCTTGCAGGGCGTGGCCCTGGAGCTTGTGGTGCAGATGGGCGCCGGCGGCGCCGGTGCGGCGGTGGCCCATGCGCTGCTCAGCGAAGGCGTGCAGCAGCTGAGCATCTTCGATGTGGAAAGCGCCCGCGCCCAGAGCCTGGCGGACAACCTCAACCAGCATTTCGGCCCCGGCCGGGCCAAGGCCGGCGTCGACCTGCCCACCACCCTGGCCGCCGCCGACGGCCTGGTGAACACCACGCCGATGGGAATGGCCAAGCTGCCGGGCATGCCGGTGCCGATCGAGCTGCTGCGCCCTGAGCTGTGGGTCGCGGAGATCGTCTACTTCCCCCTGGAAACCGAGTTGCTGCGCAATGCCCGCGCCCTGGGTTGCCGCACCCTGGACGGCGGCAACATGGCGGTGTTTCAGGCGGTGAAGGCGTTCGAGCTGTTCAGCGGCATAACGCCGGATGCCCAGCGCATGCTCGCGCATTTCCAGAGCATGAATGGCTGACAGTGCATGACCGGGTCGGTGCGGGGCCGTGATCAGCCCCGCTCTCGACAGGTGCCCGCCATACGGTGAGGCGTCCCATTGCAATACCCTCTTGCGACTACGCGCGTTCCTGACGACCGGCTGGCCGCAGCCGGCCGTGCATCACGCCGTGCGCCAGCAACCCCGCCAGCAATCCCCAGAATGCGCCGCCCAAACCGAACAAGGTGATATTGGCAGCGGTCGCCAGGAAGGTGATCAAGGCGGTTTCCCGGCCATTGGGCTCGACCAGCGCGGTGGCGAGGCTGCCGCCGATCGCACCCAGCAGGGCCAAACCCGCCAGGGTGGTGATAAAGGTCGCCGGCAGGACCACGAACAGCGCCGCCAGGGTGCTGCCGAAAATCCCCACCAGCAGATAGAACACCCCACAAGCGAGCCCGGCCAGATAACGCTTCGCGGGCTCCTCATGCGCCTCCTTGCCCGTACAGATCGCGGCAGTAATCGCGGCGACGTTGAATGCATGGGAACCGAACGGCGCCATCAACAAGGAGCCCAGCCCTGTCGCCGTAAGAATCGGATTGGCACTGGTCTTGAATCCGTCGTTGCGCAGCACCAGCATGCCGGGCATGTACTGGCCGGTCAGGGTGATCAGGAACAACGGCAGGGCCACGCTCAACAGCGCATTCAGCGAGAACACCGGCAAGGTCAGCACCGGCAGGGCCGGCTTGAGTTCGAGGCCGGCGAAACTGACTTGCCCCAACCCGAGCAACAGCACGATGCCGATCAGCAATACCCCGACAATCGCATAACGCGCGGTAAAGCGGCGTAGCAGCACATAGCTGAGCAGCAGCGCGCCCACCAGCAAAGGATCCACCCCCGCCCCGTCGAAAGCGCCAATCCCGAAGCGCAGCAAAATGCCCGCCAGCAGGCCCGCCGCGATTCCCGGCGGGATCAGCTTCACCACCCGCTCGAAATAGCCCGACATCCCCAGCACGACGAAGCCGACAGCCGACAGCATGAAGGCGCCGATCATTTCCGGGTAAGGCGTGCTCGGCAGTACCGCGATCAGGAAGGCCGCGCCCGGGGTCGACCAGGCGGTAATGATCGGCTCGCGGTAGCGATAGCTCAGCCAGGCGCCGGTCAGGCCGACGCCGATAGAGATCGACCAGATCCACGAAGCGGTTTGCTCGGGGCTCAGCCCCGCCGCCTTGGCCCCCTGGAAAACCAGAATGAAGGTTCCTCCGTAATTGACGATGACCGAAATCAGCGCGGCAACGCTCGGATGCAGCAGGTCAGCGATTCTGATGCTGGCGGTTTTCATCGGTGGGCCCCTCTGGATGTGTTGGCGAGGCGAGGGAGTATCCGAAGATAATGGTCTGTATAAAATATCCACTTTCCATCAATATCCCAGACCACTTTTCCAGCTTGTCGCGCAGTCCGACAATCCACAGGCCCTCGATGAAAACCCGTAAAACCGCCTATCCCATCTGGAACCGTCTGCAACTGGCCAAGGACGGCCACTTGTCCTTGCGCGAGCAATTGCTGCTGTTCCTGCGCAAAGGCATCGCCGATGGCAGCGTCAAGGCCGGCATCCGCCTGCCGGCCTCACGTGTGCTGGCGGCCCAGCTGGGGCTATCACGCATGACCGTGACCGAGGCCTATGGGCAGTTGATCGCCGAGGGGTTCCTGGAGGCCCGGACAGGTTCGGGCACCTATGTCATGGCCCGCATCGCCGAACCAACAGTCTCGTCGCCCGCCCGGACAGAGGCCACCATCGGCTCCACCCGGGCCCGGGCGTTGACGGGGAACGACTCGATGTCCATGGCCTCCGCCGCCTGGCCGCTGACTCCTGGCCTGCCGGCGCTGGACGCCTTTCCCTATGCCCTGTGGGGGCGCCTGGAAGGTCGGTTCTGGCGACGCCGGCCACTTCCCGACCTGTCCTACGGCGACCCACAGGGTTTCCTGCCATTACGCGAAGCCTTGGCGGCTTACCTGGGCGCGGCACGCGGGGTGGTCTGCCAGGCCAGTCACATCGTGATTACCCCCGGTGCCCAAGCGGCGGTGTCGATTGCGACACTGGCGCTCACCGACCAGGGAGATCGCGTCTGGGTCGAGAACCCCGGCTACGATGCGGCCTACCGCAGCGTGTTGCTGGCTGGCGTGCAGGCGGTGGGCGTTCCCGTGGATAAAGAAGGGCTGGATGTGCAGGCCGGCCGCCGGCTCGCGCCGCACGCCAGGCTCGCGCTGGTATCGCCTTCGCACCAGTATCCCCTGGGGGTCGGCATGAGCCTGGCGCGACGCCTGGCCTTGCTGCAATGGGCCCACGATGCCGATGCCTTCATCCTCGAAGACGATTACGACAGCGAGTTTCGTTACGGCGGCGCGCCAACACCGGCGCTCAAGGCCCTGGACGGTCATCAGGGGCGGGTGATTTATGTGGGGACCTTGAGCAAGCTGCTGGCGCCGGGTCTGCGCCTGGGGTTCCTGGTCGCCCCCGAGGCGGTGGTGGACGTATTGTGCAAAGTGCGCAATGGCAGCGGCCACCGCGTACCTTTGTCACTCCAGGCGACGGCGGCGGAGTTCATCGGCAATGGCCACCTCGGTAGCCATATCCGTCGTAGCCAGGCGGTTTATGCGCAACGTCGCGCAGCCTTGCTGGCGGCCATTCACAATGCCGGCAGCGAGCGCATGAGGGTAGCCAGCAGCGCTACCGGATTGCATCTGCTCGCCGAACTGCCCGATGGCCTCGACGACCAGGCTATCGCTGCCGCCGCCCATGCCCGAAAAATCGGCGTCGCGCCGCTGTCAGGCTTTTTCGTTGGAGCCCAGGGCCGGCCACGTCCTGGCTTGTTGATGGGCTTTGGCAATACCCGGGCGGAGTCGATGCAGGATGCGGTTGAAACCCTGTGCCGCCTGATCGATCGGCAGCAGGGTTCAACCCTTTAGGCAATCAGGCCTGCAAGTAACGCAGCACCGACTCGCAGATCATCTCGCGGTGGCGCTGCTTGATCGCCTCGTCGGGCAGGTCGATCTGGAAGATCTCGCCGAAGGTGTGGCGGTTGGACACGCGGTAGAAACAGAACGAGCTGATCAGCAAGTGCACATCCAGCGGGTCCAGGCCGGCGCGGAACACGCCCTCGTCGACCCCGCGCTGCAGGATCTCGCCCAGGGCATGGAGGATGGTGTTGTTCATCGCCTTGATCGCCTCGGAGCGCTTCACGTACTCGGCGTTATGGATGTTCTCGATGCTAACGATGCGCACGAAATCGACGTTGCGGTCGTGGTGATCGAAGGTGAACTCCACCAGCCGGCGAATCGCATCGCGCGGCGCCAGCTCCGCCAGGTGCAGGCGGCTCTCGGTGCTGCGGATATCGCCGTAGAGCTTCTCCAGCACCTCGACGTACAGCTGTTCCTTGCTGCCGAAGTAGTAATAGATCATGCGCTTGGAGGTGTGGATGCGCTCGGCGATGGCATCCACCCGAGCGCCGGACAGACCCTGCTGCACGAACTCCACAATGGCTTCTTGAAGAATGTTCTCGCGGGTCTTTTCCGGGTTGTTCTTGCGACTCTTGCGCGGCTCGTTCACGGACTGCTCGGGCACTACGGAGAGTTCTGTGGTCATTATCATTCTGGGGCTCACGGCCATCGCTGCACACGCGGGCGATTATGGGCCGCGTCGCGCAGCGAAGGAAAGCAGGACGGCGGCCCTTTGCCGCCGCCGTTACGAAACTCCTACAACTTGGCGTGCCGCACCGCGCCACTGCGGGATTTGGCCATGGCTGCCAGACGCACCGCGACGTTTGCCGCGCCATACCCGACATAGCCATTCTTGCGCTGGATGATCTCGAAGAAGAAGCGCCCCTCGAACGGTTCGGTGTAGACGTGGAACAGTTCGCCGCCCTGGGCGTCACGGTCGTAGAGCACGTTGTAGTAGGCCAGCTCGCTGAGGAACTCCTCGTCGAAATCGAAGCGCGCCGCCAGGTCGTCGTAGTAGTTCAGCGGGATGTCCAGCAGCGGTACGCCCGCCTCCTTGGCCCGGCTGACTTCGGCAAAGATGTCGTCGCAGTCGAAGGCGATGTGATGCACGCCCGAGCCGCCATAACTGGACAGCGCATGGGAGATCGCGGTCTTGCGGTTCTCGGAAATGTTCAGCGGCAACCGAATGGTGCTGCACCGGCTGCGCAGCGCCCGGCTCTTCACCAGCCCGTAGGGGTCGGGCAGCACCACTTCGTCGTCGGCGGTGAAATCCAGCAGGCTCTTGTAGAACAGCACCCAACTGTCGAGGTTGTCGGCCGGCAGCGCCATGGCCATGTGGTCGATGCGCTTGAGGCCGCCCTTGGCCACCACCCCGGGAAGCATATTGAAATCGGTGTCGTACAGGTGCTGCCCGCCCTGCTCCTGATCCACCAGGTAGATCAGGCTGCCATCCAGCTCGCGCACGGCGGCCAGTTCCAGTTCGTTGGGGCCCACCAGCCCGCGGTACGGCTGGCCCTTGTAGGCCACCGCGCGCTCCAGCGCCTTGGCGCTGTCCTTGACCCGGATCGCCGTGGCGCACACCGAGGGGCCGTGGGCTTCGAAGAAGCTGTGGGCAAAGGAGTAAGGCTCGGAGTTGAGGATCAGGTTGATATCGCCCTGGCGCATCAGGCTGACGCTCTTCGAGCGGTGCTGGCCGGCCTTGGCAAACCCCAGACGCTCCAGCCAGCCGCCGAGCTTGGCGCCCAGCGCTTCGTCCACGGCGAACTCGAGAAACTCGGTACCGCCATATTCACTGGCCGGCGGCGGCGCGAACAGCGTATCGATATTGGCCACGGGCGTGGCTTCCTGCGCCAGGCGCTGGCGGGTCTTCTCTTCGAGGTACAGCAGCGAACGCAGGCCGTCCGCGGCGTTGGCCCGGGGTGGCGCGGCGCGGAAACCGTCGTTGAAGATCTCCAGGGACAAAGGCCCGGTGTAGCCGCTCTTGATGATCGGCGCGAGGAACCCCGGCAGGTCGAAATCGCCCTGCCCCGGGAAGCAGCGAAAATGCCGGCTCCACTCCAGCACGTCCATGGCCAGGATCGGCGCGTCGGCCATCTGCACGAAGAAGATCTTGTCCCCGGGAATCTCGGCGATCGCCGCCGGGTCGCCCTTGAGCGACAGGGTGTGGAAGCTGTCGAGCAGCACGCCGAGGCTTGGATGGTCGGCCTCGCGGACGATGTCCCAGACCTGTTGATAAGTATTGACGTGCCGGCCCCAGGCCAGGGCTTCGTAGCCGATCCGCAGGCCACGGCTGCCGGCGCGCTCGGCCAGCAGGCGCAGGTCGTCCACCAGGATCTGCCGGTCACCGACACTGTCGGCCGCGGCATTGCTGCATACCAGCACCAGGTCGGTGCCCAGTTCCTGCATCAGGTCGAACTTGCGTTCAGCGCGTTCCAGGTTGCGTTGCAGGCGGTCGCGGCGGCAGCCTTCGAAGTCGCGAAAGGGTTGGAACAGGGTGATGGCGATGCCCAGGTCCGCGCACATCTGGCGGATTTCCCGGGGGCTGCCGTCGTAGTAGAGCAGGTCGTTCTCGAAAATCTCCACGCCGTCGAAACCGGCGGCGGCAATGGCTTCGAGTTTTTCCGGCAGGGTACCGCTCAAGGAGACGGTGGCAATGGAACGCTGCATGTTTCAACTCCCGGTAATGACTACAGATCGGGCGCCGTGCCTGTGGCCGCTGCCGCAGGTACAGGTTTGTTATTGGATGGAGCGGATTATTGAGCCGGGCATTGCAGACAGCAATTTAAAGTGTACGAACCAGTTAGTTTTTCGTGCGATTATCGAACAAAATGGCCGTTGGCGAATTGACGATTTTTCGTCCACTGCGCACCATCGACAGCACATTGAGCCGGCACCGAACCGCCGGCTTCAATCGCCAAAGACCCAGAACACACCATAAAAATTTCAAAAATCGGGTACACCCTCATGCTTGCACTCAACGCCACATCTCTCTGCCTGGTCCTCCGGCGCTCACCCGGCCACGCCTCCAACAGCCGCCTTCAGACGGACGCACTACGGCCCCTGGGCTGAACCGTGCTTGCACGCTGACCCGACCGCTTTCAATCGCCGCGCCCGATGCGTGTCGACCAAAGCACTCAGCCGATCGATCATTGCGTTCACCCGCGGCCTGTCCGCCCAGCCGACGATCGATCACGCGCCCTTGAGTCCCGACGAGTTGTCCCTCGTCAGTCATTGAACGGATGGCACACATGATTCCTTCTCAAAGCTCTCGCATGGCCCCGAGCCTCGGCACCGCCTCCGGCGGCATCGGCGACAAGATCCGCGGCGCCATGGCGGTCGGCAAGACCCGCTGGGGCATGCTCGCCCTGGTGTTCTTCGCCACCACCCTGAACTACATCGACCGCGCCGCACTGGGTGTGATGCAGCCGATCCTGGCCAAGGAACTGAGCTGGACGGCGATGGACTACGCCAACATCAACTTCTGGTTCCAGGTCGGCTACGCCGTCGGCTTCATCCTGCAAGGACGGCTGATCGACCGGATCGGCGTCAAGCGCGTGTTCTTCTTCGCGGTGCTGCTGTGGAGCCTGGCCACCGGCGCTCATGGCCTGGCCACCTCGGCCGCGGGCTTCATGGTCTGCCGCTTCATCCTCGGGCTGACCGAGGCCGCCAACTACCCGGCCTGCGTGAAGACCACGCGCCTGTGGTTCCCGGCCGGTGAACGCGCGGTGGCCACCGGTATCTTCAACGCCGGGACCAACGTCGGCGCCATGCTCACGCCAATGCTGCTGCCGTTGATCCTGCACGCCTGGGGCTGGCAAGCAGCGTTCCTCTGCATGGCCGCGCTGGGCGCTGTCTGGCTGCTGTTCTGGGGCCTGAAGTACTTCAACCCGGAAGATCACCCGAGCGTCAAACAGTCCGAGCTCGAGTACATCCAGAAAGAAGTCGAACCGGAACAGACCCGCGTGCCCTTCTCGCGCATCCTGCGCATGCGCGGCACCTGGGCCTTCGCCCTGGCCTACTCGATCACCGCGCCGGTGTTCTGGTTCTACCTGTACTGGCTGCCACCGTTCCTCAACCAGCAGTACAACCTGGGCATCAACGTGACCCAGATGGGTATCCCGCTGATCATCATCTACCTGACCGCCGACTTCGGCAGCGTCGGCGGCGGCATCCTCTCGTCGTTCCTGATCGGCCGCGGCGTCAACCCGATCAAGGCGCGCCTGATGTCCATGCTGCTGTTCGCCTGCTGCATCGTCAGCGTGGTCATGGCCGCCGGCGCCAGCAACCTGTGGATCGCGGTGCTCGCCATCTCCCTGGCCATCGGCGCGCACCAGGCCTGGACCGCCAACATCTGGAGCCTGGTGATGGACTACACGCCCAAGCACATGATGAGCACGGTGTTCGGTTTCGGCGGCATGTGCGCGGCCATCGGCGGCATGTTCATGACCCAGTTGGTGGGCCACATCCTGACCGTCACCAACAACAACTACACCGTGCTGTTCACCCTGATCCCGGCGATGTACTTCATCGCCCTGACCTGGATGTACTTCATGGCTCCGCGCAAGATTCCGAAAGTAGAAGACTGACGCTTTCCTCTCGCAGGCCCGGTTCCGGGCCTGCTTTTTTTCGCCCGCCCTCTTGCCAGCCAATACCCGGCTGGCGCCCCCTTGATGAATTCCGCTCAGCGCCGGCGCTGTTGCCAGGCAGCCGCCAGGCCGCTGAGGCAGATCACCGCGATGCCCAGTTGGGTGATCGGCTGCGGCGTATGGCTGAACGACAGCCAGCCCAGCAGCCCGGCGAAGACGATCTGGCAATAGCCGAACGGCGCCAGCAGGGCCGGCGCCGCGAGGCGAAATGCTTGGGTCAGAAATAGGTGGGCGGTCATGCCGCAGGCCCCCAGCGCCAGCATCATCAGGCCATGGATAAAGCTCGGCACCTGCCAGAAGAAGGGTACCAGCGCACTCATCACCAGGGTGTTGCACAGCCCGGCGAAGAAGTTGCTGGTGGTCGGGCTGTCGTGCTCGGCGAGCTTGCGGGTCAGCAGTTGGTAAAAGCAGAAAAACAGCGCCGAGCAGAAAGGCAGCAGCACCGCCGGGGTGAACAGGTCGCCGCCCGGGTGAACAATGATCAGCACCCCGATAAAGCCGCAGATCACCGCCAGCCACTGGCCCTTCGTGACCCGCTCGCCCAGCAGCGGCACCGACAGCGCGGTGACCAGCACCGGCGCCAGGAAGTTGACCGCGGTGGCTTCGGCCAGGGGGATAAACAGCAGCGCCGAGGTGAACAGCAAGCTGGTGCTGAGCAGGCACAAGGCCCGTGCCAGCTGCAGCAGCGGCCGCTTGGTGCGCAGCACCCGCAGGCCCGATTGCGGTAGGAAGATCCCGGCCATCAGCAGGGTATGAATCAGGTAGCGGGCCCAGACCACCATCACGATCGGATAGAACCCCGAGAGGTACTTCGACAGGGCGTCGTGACTGGAAAACAAAAAGGTCGCCACCACGACCAGCAGGATGCCCTTGAAGGGCTGGTTGACGCCGGAAAGGGGTGTGCTGAGGGTCATCCGCAGGATCTCTCAAGATAGGGTTTGTTTGTAGAAACAGCTTCGCGGGCAAGAACTGGGCGTCCCCCCTGCTCCTACAGAAGCAGCGTTCATCTGTAGGAGTGAGGTTTGCCCGCGATAGGGCCATACGGGCTACCCACTAGATCCGGGCCAACAACGCCCGGGTCTTGTCCAGGGCCATCTGCGCCCGCTCCAGGGCGCCGACGCCCTGCTCGAGCAATTTCACTGCGGGGATCTCCAGGCTCAACGGCAGGTTGGCCGGCAGACAATGCAAGAGCCCCACCAGGTCGCAATCGCCATCCCCGGGGAAACGCCGTTCGTTGCGGGCCTGGCGCAGGATCTCCTGCATGTCGTCCGGTCGCGGGCCGGCCACGTCGCACAGCTGGGCATAACGCAGCCGTGACGGCGCGACCTTTGCCAGATCCTCCAGGCGCGAGGCCGAGCGATCGAAGTGGAACGCGTCCACCAGCACCGCGGCGTTGTCGCGACCGGCGTTCTCCACCACCCGCACCGCCTGCTCCAGGTTGCGCGCATCGGTCCAGGGCATGAACTCCAGGTGCGGGTGCAAGCCGTAGATCGACGCCAGGTCGCAAAGTTCGGCGAAGCGTTCGGTCATGCGCCCCTCATCGGGGTCGTTGCCGGCCACCAGCAGCTCGCTGGCGCCGAACTCCGCGCCGACCGCCAGCACCGCCTCGAAATCCGCCACCCGGGTTTGTGGCTTGAGCCGCAGGATCTCCACATCCAGCACACCGACGCCGGTGTCGCGCAGGCGGCTCAGGGTCTGCCGGCGCAGCTCGGCATCGGCCACCAGGGCAAAGTGATGCTCCTCCGGTGTCGCCGGTACCAGGCGCAAGCCGACGTGGCTATAACCGGCACGGGCCGCCACCTCGACCATCTGCGGCGGCGAAATTTCCAGCACCGTGAGGCTGGCCAGGGAAAGAATACGTTGGCTCATGCTCATCCCTCGATCAGCGCCGGGGCACAGGCGCGACCGGTGGCGGCCGCTTCGCGGATCGCCTCGATCAGCGCCAGGGTCCGCGCCGCATCGGCCACGCTGACCAGCGGCTCGGCCTCGCGCCGCGCCACTTTGACGAAATGCTGCAATTGCAGGCGCAGGGCTTCGGCGGCGGTGAAAGGTTCCTCGACCGCCAGCAACGGCTGATGCCAGCCGGCACCGGCCTCGGCGTACTGCCAGCGCTTGAGTTGCGGAATGCTCAGGGCGCCATTGGTGCCGGCCAGCAAATAGCACGGCTGGTCGGCCTGGCGCGGGTACACCGGGTTCTCGCCGGAATCCAGCTCCCAGCTCCAGGGCGCCGCCACCGCGTCGGAACCGGTCAGGCTGCCCAGGGCGCCGTTGGTGAATTGCAGCAGGACGGCAGCGCAATCCTCGTTGGCGAAACCGCGCACTGCGTTGCTGGTGACGGCCTGCACCTGACGCACCTCACCACACAGGTGACGCAGCAGGTCGAGGTCGTGAATCAGGTTGGTCAGCAGCATCCCGGCCCCGGGCTCGCGGCGCCAGGGAATCTCGAAATAGCTGTCGGGTTTCTGCAATTGCCAGAGCGCGGTGACCGTGGTCAGCCGGCCCAATGCCCCGCCCTGCACCAACTCATGGGCGCGGACGATCAGCGGGTTGTGCCGGCGGTGATGACCCACCAGCACTGGGACACCGCTGTTTTTCACGGCAGCGACCAGTTCACGCACTTCATCCAGGTGCACGCCGACCGGTTTTTCCAGCAGCACCGGCACCCCGGCCGCCAGGCAATCCAGGGCGGTGCTGACATGCAGGTTGTTCGGATTGGCGACTATCACCGCGTCGGGGCGGGCCTGTTCGAGCATCTGTCGATAGTCGGAGTAATAGGGTACCTCCCACTGCGTGGCGATGCCGGCGGCTTGCGGGCCGGGATCGGCCACGGCGCAGAGCCTGGCTTCGGTCAGGGTCTTGAGGTGCTGGTAATGCTGCTGTCCCATGTTGCCGGCGCCGATCAGGGCAATGCGCAAAGGCGAGTCCAAGGCGGGATCCTCTTGTGATTGTTATCGGAACGCGAGATTTCAAATATTTAGAACTCGGTTCCACTTTCACACAAGAGCAAAACAAAATAGTGTCCGATCAGCGAACAGCTTTAAGGATGACTTGAATGTGTA